>NZ_DIMV01000072.1:0-2942 GCF_002425715.1 Mesotoga sp. UBA5557 | reverse complement strand
TGAAGAGGCGCTCAGCAGGGCAGGCTCATTGGGGAACCATACTCTTTCTTCAGGTCATCCTGGCATGCTACTGGCCAGGATCTCGTTCTTTTTGGGTGCGAAAAACGCAAACAGTTGCAAGTGACAAGATGCAGGTTGAATAAGAAACGGTTATCCGTGAACGGTCCACCGTCCTCCGACAAGAGCATGGCCCCGTTCTTGGAAGAGCGGTTCTTTATTCTTAAGCTCAGGAGCGCAATCAGAAGTCGACTTTTGAGAAGATGGTGTTCCTTCTATCTGATTCAAACATCAAGAATATGTCTCAAAGATTCTTGTATACATTTCTACGATGGCCGATATGCAGATTAGTAACTGACTTATCTTCATCACTAATCTCATAGATAATCCGATAGTCACCAGCTCTTATCCGCCATCCCCCTCTTCCGGTCAACTTACTAGAACCACTTGGACGCGGATTCGAAGCGAGCAGCAATATCCTTTGCTTGATTCTGCTATAGTTCGGCTTTCGAAGTGACTGAAGCTCTTTTGCAGCTGTGCTGAGAATAAGAAGTTTGTATGTGTCAGGCATCTTCGCGCTTGACTTTATCTAGAGCCTCTTCAAACGGAAGAATCTTGTCGGTTGACTTCTTAGCTTTGTCGTATGCTCGAATCTCTTCCAATTCTTCCAACTCATCGAGAATCTTCTTATATGTAGAAATACTAAGAATCACGCTAACTGGTTTTCCATCTTCATTAACAATCATGCGGGGTTCTTTCATTAAATCACCTCATATGGAATTATAGCATTTTGAGGAGCGGTCCCTCGTTCCGAAGCTGCGTGTCCAAGTTCTTCTTGGTAAAGTTGAGGTCAGGGGACAGAGGCGAGAGGTTTGAAGGGCGACAAGAACTTAACTTTCTAACCTCTGGTTCGAGATGAGGAGAGAGGGCGAGAAGGATGAGAAGAACTAGATCCCGTGCAGGTGCATCACGGGATGACCCCAAACAGGAGCCCAGAACAGAACATTTTCAGGGCAGGCTTCATTGGGGTGGGCTTCTTCTTAGGGCAGGCTCTACGGGATGACAGGAATAGGGGATTTGCGGACACACTAATCAGGGAAGGCTCAACGAGTTGACAATGTTACACAATTATTCAGTTTCCTTGCACGGGCGAACAGCTGTTCGTCCGAAACGACTTTGCGGTTGACAATCCAAGAGGTTCAGTAGTAATCAGTAGACATACCTTCAAATACTCTGAGTGCGTTATATTCACATCTTAGGAATGGTATGTGCTATAATAGCACACAGAGGAGGTGGGTTAATGGTGCACTTAAGAGAATGTAGAGAAAGAAGCGGCCTTTCCCAGGAAGAAGCTGCTTCTAAGCTGAGCGTAGATAGAACTTCTCTTTCAAGGATGGAGAACGATAAGCAGAAGATTGATCCTGTTCTCCTGTTTAGAATGGCAAAGTTATACAATGCTTTGCCAGAAGATCTACTTGGAATTCAGAAAGAAAAAGAAAGGGAGTTTTCGTTGGCTTTCAGGGACAAGAGTAATCTGGATGTTGAGAGCAGAGAAATATTCGAAAAGATTGAGAGGATTGTGAAGAATATCATTTTTCTTGAGGGAGAACTGAATAGTGAGGACTTCTAGAGAAATCGAAGCCGTTGCATTGAAAGCGCGCAAAGAAATTGGGCTTTCCTTAGGTCTCAACGAGACTTTGCTCAGAAAAAACCTGGAAGACAAAGGTTACTTCCTTTTCTACTATCCATTCGGCGAAAGTGGTATTTCGGGAGCGTTGTTCAGCAGCGTTCATGCTAGGATACTGGTCGTTAATTCATCACAATCTATCGGTAGGCAGAACTTCACAGTGGCTCACGAATTAGGTCACATCTATCTACACAATACCGAGAGTCTGGTCGAAATATCCGGAGATGAATCTTCTACAAAGGAAAGGGAGGCTGATACCTTTGCTTCGATGTTTCTCATGCCGGTCAATGATGTCTCTTCAATGATACAGACAAACGGAGGAATTGAGTTTGACGCAGTGGAAGTCATGGAGATCTCGCAGATGTTCAGGATGAGTTACAAAGCCACGCTTAAGCGGTTGACGGAGGTTTTTGGCCGGAAAGCTATTCCATTGACTTTGTGGGACAAAAAACCCCTTCAACTGGCAGAGATGTTAAATATGGATAAAAGACTCTATGAGCCAAGTGGGGAGAAATACTGGTCGAACACCAAGTATGTATCAACGGCCTTCAGGGCACTGGAAAAAGGAAGAATCAGCTTCAGCAGATTCCTCGAGCTAATGAAAGATATAGGGCTTAATGGCTACGATGTTCTTGAAAACATGAAGGAGAGCGACTAGTGTTTGTTATAGACACCACGGTTTTATCTAACTTCGCTGCAGTCCAAAAGATTGATACTCTTGTGAGAATTCTTAAAGATGAAGCAGTTGTTCCAGAACCCGTCGTGAATGAGTTTCGTGATTGCAGAAGGTTTTCGAGATTAGAGATAGGTTTCCCAGTTGTACAGATTATGCGTGAAGATCTAGAGTTATTTGCTGATTCAGTCAGCAGTTTCGGTTTCTCAGGACTCGGAAAGGGAGAACTATCATGTATCTTCACAGTTAGTATCAAAAATCTCGCGGATACAGTTCTTACCGATGACAATCTCGCCAGACAATACTGCAGGAAATACAAGATTGAATTCCACGGAAGTGTGTATATTCTAGCTCTTGGTGTGAGAGAACGAGTACACTCCCTGAGTGAAGCTGAGAAATTGCTTTCAGAAATGAAGTGTTATGGGTTCTGGCTGAAAGACAGAATTTCGGTTCAAGAAGCGCTAAGACTTCTTTGCTAAAGAGACAACGAATAGAAAAGCTTCTGGAGACTCAAGGCTGGCGCTTTCGCGCCAGGTCGCAATGCCCGGAGAAACGTCCGGGGACGCAAGGCTGCCTTCGGCAGGA
>NZ_DIMV01000046.1:0-13678 GCF_002425715.1 Mesotoga sp. UBA5557 | reverse complement strand
CGCTTCGTCGGAGAACCGATAACGGATAACTGTTCCTGCAACTTGCATCTTGGAACTTGGAGCTGATGATCAAGAACCAGGACGCACAACGTCGGAAGTAAGAACTGCTCTTCTCCCGCTCTTCCAAGGACGGGTCCATGCTCTTGGGCTTTGAAGTACGAGGGACGGTTCTTCCCGCTCTTTCAGCTCTTGCCAAACCCTAGACCCCAAACCCGAGACCCGCACCTGCTTGCCCTCTTCGGCCTGACGACAGTAGGGTCTCTTACGTCGAAGAACTTCCTGAAGGGATTGATAAGCACTGCTCTAGGCGTCATCATAAGCTTGATAGGAATCGATCCGATAATGGGAACCCCGAGATTCACGTTCGGTTCGACGAGGCTTCAGGCCGGTATTTCCCTGATAGCCGCTCTGATCGGGCTGTTCGGTTTTTCGGAGATTCTCGTTCAGATAGGTCAGCGTTCTCTCGATCCCATTTCCGGAAAGCAGGGAAAGGAGAAGGTTGGTTTTCGGCAGCTATTGAGACACATTTTCCTTTCACTGCAGTCGGCAGTGATAGGTACGTTCATAGGTGCTCTGCCGGGCACGGGTGGTCCAGTAGCTTCTCTGATTGCTTATGATCAGTCAAAGAAGACCGTTAGGAAGCCAGAAGTACCCTTTGGAGAAGGGGCCGTTGAGGGAATAGTTGCCAGCGAGTCTGCTAATAATGCCTGTATAGGTGGAGCACTCATACCGATGCTTACGCTTGCCGTTCCCGGTGATGCGGTTACTGCGGTCCTTCTATCTGCAATGTACGTTCACGGTTTGAGACCCGGACCCCTGCTTTTCACGCAGACTCCCGATCTCTTCTATGTAATTCTTGCTGCGGGAATAATTAGATCACTGTCGATAATCGCTCTCGGAATCAGTGTGGCACCGCTAATGGCCAGAATGGTGCTGATTCCGAAGAAGATCCTGCTTCCTGTGGCAGCAATTTTGTGTATAATTGGCGCTTATGCAATAAACTCAAGTGTATTCGACGTCCTGATTATGGCCATCTTTGGCCTGATTGGCTTCGTTATGAGAAGGAAGGGATACCCGGTGGCGCCAATGATTCTCGGTATTGTGCTGGGATCGTTGATGGACGCCAATTTCAGAAGAGCGGTATCGCTGGCTTCGGCAGGAGACAATCTGATAATCTCAATGTTCTCCAGACCTATCAGCCTCATACTGATAGCCTTCATACTAATATCGCTGTTTTCAAATTTCAAGTTTGTCAAGACCGGAGTGAGGAAGCTCTTCTCCAAAGGGTCTGACAAAGGACAGGAGGAATGAAAATGATAGCCTTTGCTTCCAGGCATAACCTCTCAGGGAGGCCCTCCGTACCCGGTTCAAAGAGCCATACAATAAGAGCGGTCCTCATCGCCGCGATGGCAAACGGGCTCTCAACAATAAGAAGCCCTCTTCCCAGTGAAGACTGTCTTTCGGCGACAAGAGCCGCAAAGGCCTTCGGATCGGACGTGAAGATCGAAAAGGGAGTATGGACTATCCAGAGCTCTCAGGATGGCTTGAAAGTTCCCGACGATGTGATCGACTGCGGCAATTCCGGAACGACCTATTACTTCGCCACGGCTATCTCCGGAACTCTGAGCGATCACGTTGTTTTGACGGGTGATTACCAGATCCGCAGGAGACCCGTGGGAAAACTATTGGATGCGATGAGAGATCTGGGAGCCTTTGCCGTAACCACAAGGAAGAACAGCAATGCAGCTCCTGTAATAAGTAAAGGCCCCATGAGGGCCGGCACGATCGTCTTCGGTGGAAAGATGTCCCAGTACATCTCGGGGATGCTTCTTGCCTCAGCGAGGATAAAGGGCAAGACAAGAATCGAAGTCCAGAAAGCCATAGAGAGACCTTATCTGCAGATGACGGTGGATTGGATGACCGAACACGGGATAAAAATCGAATACGACGAGAAAAACTACAGCTTCTTCGAAGTGGAAGGCCCCCAGGAATACAAAACGGTCGAAACTTCAATACCAAGCGACTGGGAATCCGTTGCATTCCCTCTTGTAGCGGCGCTGGTTACGGATTCCGAGATTGTGATAGAGGATCTCGATCTTTCCGGAAGCCAGGGAGACTCAGTAATCGTGGATATCTTGAAAGAGATGGGTGGAGACGTAACTCTCGACGGGGCTACCAACTCTCTAAAGGCCAGGGGGGGAAACAAACTCAGGGGAATCACCATAGATTGTTCCGACATTCCCGATGCTCTGCCCATACTAACAGTCGCAGCATGCTACGCTGAGGAAGACACCGTACTGACGGGAATAGAAAGCATAAGAGTGAAAGAGACCGACAGAGTCGAGGTAATGAAAAGGGAGCTCTCAAAAATGGGAGCATCGATCGAGGACACTGATCGTGAAATGATTATCCATGGCGCCAAGAAGCTGACCGGAGCAAAGGTCGAAAGCCACGACGACCATATAGTGGCTATGTCCCTCGCCGTCGCGGGACTCTTCTCAGAAGGCGTCACGGAGATAAGCAATGCAGCATGCGTCTCGGTCTCCTTCCCGGGTTTCTACGAACTCATGAACGATGTTAGAGCTGGATTCGAGACCGAATAGAGTCACTCGTCTCAGAAGATATCTAGCAATTGTCACTTTTAGGATGGAAATCAAAGAGAACATCACTCATGAACCCCGGCTTCTCGGCCGGGCTTCTTTTATACCGGGCGCTTTCTGAAGATCAGAATAACGCTAGATGAAAGACTTCTGGAACCTCTTAGAAGAATGTGTCCGAAGATGAAGCTTCAAAGCCAAGCTAGATTCTTGCTGCAATATACTGCCTTTTTTAGTGAGAAGGACCCCATAGGCAGTCCTTATGAGAAGTCGCTTCTTCAGAATTCTACGAATTACACGTTGGTTTGTTCTCTTCGCTGCCATAGCTAAAAACACCTTACTTCAAGACTATCGGAGTTGCTTCACAGAAGCATTACTCACCATTACGCTGCACCGTGTGAGATCGATAGCGAACGCTGGCTCTCAGCATGATCAGGGAACTCTACCGCATCACGCAATGAAACAGACCATCTTAAGCTCCTAAGAAGTGAATCAACTTCCGTTCTTCCAGTCTTCATGGTTCAAATGCATATCTCAGATATGATGAAGACGCTTGACATCACCGTTTTTCGAAGCACCTTCCACAGGCAAAGAAGACTTGACACTCGAAATTCAAACCGTGATAATTGTAGTAGTTCAAGTGGACAGAGTTTTGTGTCCTCCGCTTTTCTCTAAACGATCGGAGGTAATAGCAAATGAGAAAAACTCTTATCATCTTCATACTGGTTCTCGTTGCCTCATTTTCAATGGCGAGTTTTTTCAGGCCCGACATTCGTGCAGGTTATGGCGTAACGAGCACCGGATGGCTATCGGATTACTTCGAACCTCTCAAGGGAACGAACATGGATACTCCAGTCTACTACATGGACAGCGGAGTGCCCGGGCCCACCTTTCTGCTTATGGGTGGTACACATCCAATGGAGATCGCAGGAACCGTAGCTGCGACAATATTCATTGAAAACGCTTTGGTGAAGAGCGGCAGGATAATTGTTCTGCCTTTTGGCAACAGCAGCGCGGCTTCAATAGGAACCGTATTCTACCCGAACCAGCCGGATCACTTTCTGCAAATCGAGTCGAAGTCCGGGCCACGTTTCCTAGTATATGGAGACAGAAATACCGACATCGAAGATCAGGGTGCCCCCGATCCAGATGTCTACGTCCATTATCAGTCGGGACAGGAGCTTCCGGGCTACGAGTCGAGAAATCTGAACAGAAACTTCCCCGGGCGACCCGACGGAACCCCCACCGAAAAGCTGGCCTTCGCGATAATTGAACTGATAAGAACCGAGAAAGTCGATTTCAACCTCGACATGCATGAGAGCGATACTCCAGACAACTACAGCATTGTCGACGGAAACAAGGTTCAGGGAGGCAGACTGGCGTACATGCTTGTCTGTCACCAGCGTGGGCTGGAAATTGGCGCATACGCCACTATGGAGATTGAATTCAACTACGGGGTCTCTTTGAACCTTGAAGAATCCGACATACGATTTAAAGGCCTTAGCCACAGGGAAATCGGAGATGCCACGGAAAGTATTTCATTCCTTGTTGAATCGCCCAATCCCGGCTTCGACTACACGTGGCGTGAAAACGCCGATGTGCTCCACGATGAGAAGTACCCTCTCAAGCACCGTGTCGGCCTTCATCTGGCGACCGTCGAAGCGCTAATCAACGGCTACAACATGTTCATGGGCACGGAACTCACCTACACAGATGTTCCGACATACTCAGACTTGATGGAAAACGGCTTCGAAGCTTATTTGAACTAGAGAGTCGTCATACCTTGTTTAAGCAAAAAGCCCCGCCGTCACCGGGGCTTTTCTTCTCTCATACGAATGTTTCACCAGGTCTGATTCGATCATACTTACATCCGGAGCTTTGTGAAGAACAAGTCAAAAAGACACTTTCTTCGCAATACTTCCCTCGGTTCTAGTATATCCATTTGCACTCTCTGGTAAATGAGGATCAATCTCTCCGTTGAAAATGCAAGTCTTCTCAGAACGGAGTCTCTATCTCATCGATGTGCCCATTACTTCAAGAATATTCGACTCCGGAGATGCAAATGGCAAATCTTCGTTTCCGTAGAGTCTCTCATCGTAATAGTTACGGCTCCTGAAACCGCTCGAGAGAGCCCCTGCAGGATCTGCTTGACCTGCAGGACCTGCTTCAATAGAAACCATAGTGCCAAACAGATGCCTAAAACCCATATCTACTTTGTAGCGATTGTAGCCATCTATGAGAATCTGTCCTGTATTGCTATGCCCACTATTCTTCCCGAACGCGAAGAGGTTAGTAAATAACTTGATATTCTTGATCGCATCTCTTCCACTCGAATTGCTCTGGTAAGGCATTACAATGTTCCCGTTAGTTGCAACAAGATTGAGCATGTCATTCAAAGAGGCGTTGGATGCTGACTCATTGGGGTCGTAGTCTGGGTCAAAGGCAAGTCCCGGCTCATCAACGTAACTTCTGAAAGTTGAATCATTCAGCATATCGTTATAAAGGATATCGCCATAAATCCTGATGTCTCCCTCTTTTGACCTTATTGTGTATCTCCCGTCAATAACAGTTGCTTCTCTACCCACTGTCGTTCCAATACCTCCAGGTATTCCAGAACCTCCTGTTTCAATGTCCTCCTCAACCACGTAGTAACCTCTGTTTGAAAGAGCAGTAGCCTCGGTAGTGAAGGAAGGATAGTCTTCTTCGTTCTCCGAGTTGACTTTCATTATGACGGTCGTATCGAAATTCATCTCGGAAAAACCATCGGACGGAGTTATCAAATACATATAGACATCTGCATCTGCCACTTTTTGTCCGTTACCACCACTTCCACCTATCACTTCCCAATCAGACCATTGAGAATAATTCCAGTCGGACCATACTGCTATTGCTACAGGCCCCTCGATGCTTGAGTTAAGACTCCATGACCTGGGTCCCTTTTGATAAGGTCCACTCTTGCCACTGAGTCTCCATTCCCATCCGGTGAAGACAAGAGAAAAAGCGATAGTCGACGTCTCATATTGCACAGGGTATCTGTTCGCAACTCGAGTTCGTTCCCTGATCTGGTGGCTGTCACTTGATGATCTTACTTCCCTATCCCACTGATACTTAATCACCGAATATGAAGTTGAGCTCTCAAAGGCTCCTGGCCCGACAAGATTGTTTAGTGGAGAGCCAAGAAGAACATCTGACGACATAGTTACACTATTAGCCGAGTCCAAAATGCTAAGGCTTCCGGTCGTTTCACTTTGAACAATGTTTCTCCTTTCCTCAATGATCGGGGATTCAAATCCTGAGAGCGTTACGTGGTCGCTACTGATTATCTCTCTCAGTTCCTCATACGTGAAGCTATCATCAGTTATGTTATCGTTCTTCCCGAGAATTGAGTTCGCAGAGAGCTTCCTGTGGTCATCATCAACTATCCAGGCTTCAAACGCATCCAAGAAGTCATTATCATTAATCAGTAGAGTTTCTAGCCATTGCGAGTCTTCATAACTTATCTGCTGTAACGTTTCAGTCTCAGACACCTGAGAACCGGAACTTCTCTCAGTGTCTTTCAAGTAGAGCCCGAGAGAATTCTGAGGCAAGCTAGTACCTCTTTCAAGTGCATTTAGCAGATCTTCAAGCGAAGTAATGTTTGAATAGTGACTGGAGTAATAATCTTCCATCTCATCGAATCTCGTTTCGAGGTCCTCTATGGTTTCTTGACTCACCTTGTTACTCCCGGCTCTCAAGAACCATGGAAGAAAGCGACTATTGAAGTCTCCCGAAGAAGCGTTGTCTACGAAGTCAACAACTGAACCTTTCACTCTTAGTTCTCCATGTACTTCTTCATAGGAATCTGCTACAAGCACCTCATCAAATCCTTCAAGGAATATCCATGTTTCGCCATTCTCTACGTGTACAGCATAATTCTTGTCGTTGAATCGTTCATCATAATCGCCGTCGCCTTTCTCATGGCGTTAAGCGAAAGCGGCGTTATTACGGCTATGAGAGCGGCTATAACAGCAAGAACTATAAGAAGCTCAACGAGCGAAAAACCTTTGTTGAAATCTCCCCTTCGCATACGATTCCTCCAATAAAGAAAAATAAAAAAATCACCCGACAAGTATCATGCAAGATCGTACCAGATTCATGCTTTTGAGAAGTACAGAATCAGTGAAGTGACGAATGACAACCGTTTGAACAATAGAGCAGAACTGTTCAATAAGAAGAATAACACCTGTCAAAAGCCTACAGCAAGGACTTGCTATGGTTCTGGGTTGCCCAAAGGCAGCGCGAAAAAATCATCATTTCCAGGACCAGTTATCCTTGGGACTCACATAGAACCTCTGTCTCGAACTCCCGTAAATGGATGTCACTTCATGAACGTTTAGTGTTTCGCTGAAATCTATGGCAATTTGTGAATCTATGCTTGCTATTCTTTGGAAGACGTCGCTGGTCTTCGAAAAGTCGGCTGTACTCTCTTTTTGCCACAGGTTAACTGCAGCCGAGACCGCAACATTTGTGTCTTTCACCAACGTGTATGTCTGACTTGTGAATTTCACCGCATAAGAGAATGAGGTGACCATAATAAGCAAAACAAAGACGCTAACTACAAGAGCAATGAGCATTTCTACAATCGAAAAACCCTTACTCAAAACCATCACCTCGCTCCAAATCCAAAAGCCATAAGTAGACTTGATTCGGGTGTTGCGACAGGCAAATCCTCATTTGAGTACAAACGATCATCATATACGTTGAATTCCTGAAAACCTTTTATATTATTGTTATCATATGTATAGGTTGGACTTGCCGACTTGGCTACTATTGTCCCGAACACATGCCTGTAGCCCATGTCATTGAAGTCCTGATATTTCTCGATACGGAAGGACCCGGAGCCATTGTTTCCAAATGCAAAGATATTGGACATAATCTTTATGTTCTTATGATTCTTGTTTTCCTCGTAAGGCATATAGATGTCTTTATCAATAGCCACAAGGTTCAGCATGTCATTTGCATTGTTCTCAGAAACTAGGCGGTTCAAATCGACATTTGTTCCGATTAGTTCTTTGTTAAGGTATTGCTGAATATCGCTGTAAATATCGTTATATATTATGTCCCCGATAATCTTGATATTACCAGCCATGGAAATGAAGGAGTATCTGCCATCAACCAAAGACAATTTACTGCCGTGACCTGTGCCCTGAGGAAGGCCTCCTCCGCCAACCTTTATGTCATTTTCGCATATAAAAACGCCTGCATGCTGCATATCTATCGTTCCAAGATCCTGATCAAGCAGATTAACACTTCCTGCACCTTGTCCGGTCTTCGTGACAAAAAAGCTCTTCGCATTCCATGGAGGCAGACTATCGAATTCCGAGCTCTTTGTTATAACCACTTGAGCAACATCTCTCGAATTATTCCGGCTTTTCCTGCTCCAGCCGTTGTTGTTCTTCTCCCAAACCTCATACTTTTCGATATACCAGTACTCGTGAACAGAGTATTTCTCGCTCGTGTTGAAGCCGCTTAGATTGTATCTGGCAAAGATTTGCTGCCCGGAAAGAACATCTGTCAAAACCTCAACTGAACCATAGTCGAGCTTATTTATAGCATTAACGGTTATCTTATTATTGCCCGTAGAGACGTCTTCGATGTAATAATAATTATTGAAGATCTTGCCCTCATAAGTGATCGAAGTCGGTACAGCTCCTCCAAAAAAGACCCCAAGGCTATTGTTGCCAATGGAAGAAGAGTTGAAATATGAATCTAGCACAGACTGAGAGGATACGACCCTATTGTTATCTATAAACCCCTGATAGTATGATTTCATCTCTCCAAACTTGCTTTCCATTGAGCTTTTGATATCGTCAGTCACATACGTGAGTCCAGACCGAAAGTACCAGGGGAAGTATTTGGTAAAAGCCTCAGCTTTTAGTGCGTCGCCCCCCGGTTCAAGCATTTCTCCGGTTTCGCTTGTTAAAATCTCGCTCAAGACCAGATCGTTGCCATCCACCTGAAGCTGATTCGCTATAATAATCTTTGTCGGCTTACTACTATTTGTGGCTCCAAAATACACATAGTACTTTGATCCGTACTCAGTCCAGGCAACGTACTGCTGGGCGCTTAGCAGTTTGCGATCTTTGACTCCGTCGTTGTTTTCATCTATCCACAAGGTCTTTCTCTCAGGAGACCCGTTATAACCAAGTTGGTAGATCCTTGGCTTACGGTTCATCATATTTCCCACGAACGTTGCCCCTATCCCCTGACTGGCCGGATGTTCTTTCTCGGCTTCAGTTTTCGGGGGTACGTTTATCGCAACTCCTATACCATTTTCACCGTAGTAAGATGGTCCGTCCACAAACTCTCCAGGTCCATAATAAGCGTCTAGTATACCACTGAGAAGAAAAACCGCCCAGTTACTGAAGTATCTCGGACTAATGAATCCCCAGAAGATACTCTCAGCAAAACCGGACCTTGTGACCCTAATTGTTGCAAGAAGCATATTCGGGAAAACCTTATGTGGTCTGACGACCACTTCTATATCGCCACCGGGAGTGAGCTCTTGGAGAGCAAGTGTCATCGTGGAAGTGGGAAGATAGAATGAGTGTTGAAATTGATCAAAGGTCTGTAACCAGTACGTATCTTCAAGCGTCCCGACTGACATCTTCTGTATCGTTGAGTTATACCATTCCGGAGCAGTATCGGTGGCAGAAAAAGTGTTTATGGCAGCAATGTTAAGCGCAGCAGAATCGCTGTACTTCTTCTGAAAATAACCCAGGAGTGCGAAGAACGTATTCCCTGCATCCAACTGATTCTCAAGTTTTCGTTGAGCAAGTGATATGTCCCTCGTCTTGGCGTTCACAAAGCTGATCAAAGATGTCGATGAGATGGACACAAATAGAAGGATCAGCAAAACTGTTGGAAGTATCATACCCATTCTCTTCATAAGAGCCCCTACTTAATCGCCAGCAAGTTAACGCTAGCGTAGTGATTTGTTCTTCCATAAAGGATCTGATAGTCGATTTCATTGCTTCCCAAGTTGAAACTGATTTCCAAACCCGGATATTGCTGTGTGGAAAAAGCTATCCTGCTTCCATTAAGCTCAAGAGTATTTATTTCGGACTCGGAAAAATCTAATACTGAGAAATCCTTTTCCCAGACAAAGACAGCCCCGTTCTTAAAATAGACCTGTTTCGTAACATCATGGTGATTCAGCGGAATATCAACCTTATATCTTATTCCAACCACGTTCCCGGATTGCTTCACAGGCCTGACATAAGTCGATTCTGGTCCCGCCTTCATAAGCTCTTTCTGAAGAACAAGATCTATCCTGGATATAACTCCAAGCTCTTCAGTTTTTATTCTTACCTTTTCCGTTTCTCTGATTGATAAAGAGTATAGAAGCATGATCGCAATTAGCGCTATCGAGGATATTGCCAAAACCATAATGGTTTCAGCAAGAGAAAACCCATATTTAACCTTGTATGTCAAATGAATCACCTCTGTAATTATCATAATGCAATCGCATGCCATAATAATAAACAATAATTCGAATAAAACTAATGATCAATTCGATAAGTGATTTCAAGTGTTTCTTGTTTAGAAAATGAACCTGGCCGCAATCTAACAGAACAAACTGATACGTGTCTCACCTTCCGTGCGTTAGGCCGAGCAATAAACATCGTGTTCGTGAGATTCGCCGTCATCCAGAGGGCTCTTATCGGCGGAGGACAATGAACTTTTCTCCCGCTCTTGCGAACCAAGAATAAAGCTCCTAGCTCTGGAACGAAGAACCGCTCTTCTGCTCTTTATAAGGACGGCTCTTCACGCTCTGCACCAATCACTAATCAACAAACACCGCGCTTTCCGACCCAAACTGAGTCCGTATCCATCTCGAGCGAAATCGTTTTGTATGAGAACGAATATGTGCTAGTATCGTTTCAGAGTGATACGAAACATGAGGGAGCATTTTGAATACAGATAAGTTAATTCAATCGCTTGAAGAGATACAGAAGAGAAAGGAGATGAGTCTGCCCTCCAGGTTAAGGCCTTACTTTGAAAAGATGGATATGAAGAACAGGGCAGTACTGGTCTTTGGGTCTCGTGGTGTTGGAAAGACCACATTCCTTTTGAGCAGATTCAGAGACAGAAGAATACTCTACCTCTCCGCCGACAATCCTCTGGTCGCCACAACTGACCTCTGGAGTATAGCGAGTACAGCATTTGTCAGGGGCTACGAGGGAATAATCGTCGATGAAACTCACTATGCAAGGGACTGGAGCATTCATCTGAAGGCCATCTACGACGCCTATCCGACAAAGCTAATAATAGCAAGCGATAGTAGCAGCCTGATACTGAGACAGGGCATTGCGGATCTCTCCAGAAGATTCTCCAGAGTCCACATCCCCCTAATGTCTTTGAGAGAGTACATATATCTGAGAGACGGTGTGCTTTTGCCGCTACTCAATCCGTTCGCTCTCGACTCTTCTGTGGTCAAAGAGATAATGGGCAGTATTAACGTTCTGGCGGCTTTCGAGGAGTATCTTGACCGCGGATTCAGACCGTCTTATTTAGAGTGGGATTATAAAGAACAGATTGAACACATTATCGAAAAAACTATCCACGGTGATGTCCCGTTCTTTGTGGCTCAAATCTCAGATATTCACTTCAGGTTGATGAGTGCCGTTCTGGGATTCCTAGCGATATCGAAAGTCCCTACCCTTAACATCGAGAGAATGAGTAGAGAGTGGGGAATAGGAAAGAGAAAACTCTATGAACTTCTCTCGATAATGGACGCAACAGGGATAATAAGGATAATATTCAAAGAGAATGACAATCGAACCTTCTCCAAAGGCGAGAAGATATTCTTCGGCGATCCCGCTTTCTACTCCATAGGCGCAAAAAACACAGGCACAAGAAGGGAAGCTTATGTGGCCGAGGCCTTCGAAGACGCGGGTGACAGAGTTTTTGCCTGTCCGGATGAGCGAAATGAGGACTTCCTGATAAACAAAACAGTCGTTGAAGTGGGCGGAAAAAACAAAAGAAGGCAGACTTCGTAATAAGAGACGATTCAGATATTCCTCATCTAAACTGTATTCCGATGTGGACCCTTGGCTTTCAGTATTGATAAATAAAACAAGAGCGTACTCGCACGTTATAAGAACCGCAGTGGATTATGCACAAGACCACGTGAAGGAGCGATTTCGAGACGTTCGCTGCGCTCATGAGAAGACGTGGAGTATGTAAAAAAGATTGTGTAAACCCTTTAGAATGGAAGAGAAGAATGGAGGGAAAAGATGATGAAATTTGGCAGAGAAAAGATCAAGTCGTTAATCGAGAAGAATGGATTTGAAAATGTCGGAGATGTTNNNTCTTGAGACTCAAATGAGCTGCTTGCTTGGGAAGTGCTCTTGCGATTTCACATTGAAATTACGGAAGTTTCTTCTCATCAGGCACTGTTTTGCATCGACTTTCGTGGAAGATGATGAAGATAAAGGATCATTCTCTTAATGAAGACAGGAAAGGAGATAATGATTTATGAGGGAAAAAGAGAGAGAGATAGTCAAAAGACAAATCCGCGAGTTGCTTTTGGAATCCGCAAAACCCTATATCGATAAGAGAGCAGATATGATCCTAGAGAGCAACCTTCTTAAAGACGAAGAAATATCTGAGCTGATTCAGGAAGGAAGAGCTTACACAATGGCAATTGCGCTCATAAACGACTGGTTGCTCACACTCCCTTATCCCCTGAAAGGGAAGACGTACAAGAAACTCAAGAAGGTTCTCGATAGTTTGATGTCGCACCACAATAATGGTTGATTGGAGCGCTTCCACATTGAAATGAGATCTCCAATACCTCGCCTGATGAAAGCTACTCCTAGATTTTTCACTCAGGATACAGAAATAGTAGACCGGTATACTGTTCTTTCTATGTGACTCACACGGCAATAACATGGCAGTTAGATTCAGTTTTCTCCTGAAGAGCAGCCATTCCCCCGACTGCTCTTTGAAACTTATGAACTGGATTCGTTTCACAAAGTTGTATGTGATTGGAATGAGTTGACAAACCTTATAATACTGCTCGAAAAACAGATCTGAGAGTTCAGAAAGTTCCGGAGTCACCAATGATATTCCTTTGTCAACTACGATTGTAGATCTGCAGTTCTCCCAGTGCCCCGCTGTTTTGATATACTCTATTTAGGTAGAGAGTCGTCTCTCCAATTCTTGTCCAGTTCTGCTACCATTACTGATTCTCTGCGATTGTAAGCGAAGTTCCATTCAGGAGGTCGATATGGACAATTCAGAGAGGTTTATGCAGGCCTTCAGATCGATAGAGGGCTATCTGAGGAAGATAAACGAAGATTACCGGATCGACGGCTTCGCAAGATCCTTGAGAGATGCATCAAAGAGCGACAAAACTCTGCGCAACTACCTCGACATACTACTCGAGTACGCTGAACTCCGAAATGCAATTGTCCACACGCTAACAAGTGATGGCAAACCTATTGCAGAACCGCATAAGGAAGTCGTAGAAAATATTGAACACGTTGCCAAAATGTTGAACGCTCCACCCAGGGTATCTACGATATTCAAATCAGGAAAAGTCGTTACAATCGACCTCAACGATACGGTTGACAAAGCCCTGAAGATCATAGGGGAGAAGTCATTCTCTCAGATACCCGTCTATGAGGGAAGGCAATTTAGAGGAATTCTCACTACGAATGCGATCGCCAGGTGGATGGCCTTTGTTGGCGAAGAAGAGAGGGCGTACATAAAAGATATGCCGATTCGAGCCGTGATGGACTATGCGGAAGAAGATGAGGCAGTCGAATTCGTTAGCAGAAAAGCGACTCTCTTCGAAATCGCAGCTTCATTCAGCGAGTTCAGTGCCCTGGGCAAAAGGCTTGAGGCGATACTTGTAACTGAAAACGGCAGAAGAAGCGAGACTCCCCTGCAGATAATCACCATCTGGGATATCCCGCTCATATCTGAGACTCTAAACTCCTGAGAGAAAACACAGACAAAGCCAGACATCGAATACCAGAAGGAAGGGTATCCCCTTTGTCCAATGTGCAAAGGGGATTTCATACGACCTCATC
>NZ_DIMV01000051.1:0-3226 GCF_002425715.1 Mesotoga sp. UBA5557 | reverse complement strand
AGATCCTCCCATTTCTGTCTTTCTTGCGCAAAGTTGTGATAAAATCACGATAGCAGATGGAGTCAAGATTTTACCAGATACCTGTAAACAGGAGGGGTGATCATTATGTCAAGAACGGTATTGATGCTCGCCGGTGTTGTGGTGCTGGTCATGGCTCTGCTAGCTTCACTAAATATCTCGACCGTTGTAGAGCCCCTCTGGCACGTCATCTTCAAGTGGATCGGCGGCGCCGCAATGATCCTTGTCGCTTATATGGACAAGGGCAAGAAGACCTAGCTGTTCTCAGTCGATTGCCGGCCCGGGGAGTATTCTCCGGGCTGATTATTCTTCGCGTTCGATACCGCAGTAATTCGGAAGTCAGACAACAAGCGTTTCAACTCCTCAATTTCAATGTTTTCAGGATTTCTGAGGCTGTCTGCAAAGTACTGTTGGGTACATCATAACGGTCACCCTCACTATCGCTCTCGTCGACAAAGAACTCAGGCATCAGATTGTGCTTGGAGTTGATGCCGCATGCTTCGCCGGGTTCTGCTTCAAGCTGCGGTTAGTGCGCTATCGTATTACTGTCTGGTGGGATCGTTGTTTTTCTCTTCAAGCGCTTCGATCAGCCTTCTTATTTCGGGGGAGTCGACTGGCAACTCTTCAGTAATTGAAAGAATCTCTTCGATAAGAGGATCTAGTCTCAGTCCATCGCTATGTTCCGATGCTTTGCTCTCTTTGCTTGCTTCGGCTTCGATGGTTTCAACGACCATTTTCTTGAGAGATATAGAAGTTGCCCGAAGCGAGTTTCTGATGATCTTTGCAATTTCCACTCTCAGTACCGGATTAGTCAGCCACCCGTTGTCTAGAATGATCCCGACACGGTAGTCGTCCGAGCATGATGGATCTTCCGATACGGCGTACAACAGGATTCTCCACAAGATGGGAGCTTTGGATCTCCGCCACCATTCGTAATAGAACTCCCTGTTCTTGTCATCGGTTTTTATAAGGAAGAGGATAGTGTCTCTCATCATATCTATGAATATGTGGAGCCATTCGGGCCCCGCCTCTCCTTCGCTCTCTTCGATTACTTTCCTAGCGCCGCATATGCTGTCGTGCTCTCTCAAGGTACTGTTCAAAACAGACATGTCGGCGACCGCTTTCATAAGCTGGGAGGTAAGGATCGACAGTATGTCTTCATAAAGGATGGCGAGGTTCGGTTCGAGCAGTTCCGACCAGAGCCTCTTCAGGCAATCAGTCGTTACAAGGGGTTCAAGGTCGTATTGTCTGTGGAAGAGAGAAAGCGTTGCCTCTCTTCCCGTCTGGGATAGAGAAAAGAAGTTCTGAATTGTCTTCGTTATTATCCAGGGATTTTCAGTTATTTCGACCTTCTTCAGAGCTTCGAGCATAGCTTGATCGGGTGTGTCGTGTTTGTGCCAATTGTTGAGAATCAGGTTGAGCCATTCCGCCAGAAAGTCGCCCGGTTTCTCTATCTCATTATTAGCGAGATACTGGACGATTGAGGAGACCAGATATGGGTTCAGCGGAGAGTTTCTTGAGACCAGAAAGGTAAGGTGCTCCTGATCTGAACTTTCGAAGGCTGTCTTAACGAACCAGTCGGCAAGGTTTCTCTCAATCTCGTCAAGTGGGCCGTCTTCATTGAAGAGGCTGTCGAGAAGTCCCCTTGAATCGAGCCACCGCACCCAGTCGAAGTCATTTGCAAAACGGCAGAAGACCTTCGTGAGATCCTCACGATTGAGGCAGTATGTCAGGTAGCTGTCTGCTTTCCTATCTTGGCCGGGCTTCTTGGATGCGAACCTGCCGATTCTCTCGGTATGACAGTTCAGGTCAGAACTTGCGAGAGAGGTCCACTTCTCGAGTGCCTTTTGAAGCTCGAGATGGGCAGTTGCTTCTTCGGGCACGAGCGGGTATGAAACGGGGATTACGTTGATTTCCTTCCATCTCTCTGCATCGCTAGCGCTGACGAGAGCGTATCTGTTTGACTGCCTTATGTCCAGACCTCTGGCCAGATAATCAACAATGGTGTCCCTGTGGCTGTAACCTATAAACAAAATCGTGTAGTCGGAGAGATAGAGATCGCGCAAGAAGTCTCTAGCCCAGCCCTCTGTGAGATATGCCCTTCCGAAGTCTCTGTTGGTAACTACCAACCATCTTGCGTCCTGCTCTACGTTTCCGTGCAAATAGACGATTCCCCTGAAATCGTCGCCTCTTGGAAGTGCGGGAGCTCTGAAGGTTTCAAAACCCGCATATCTGTCTTTGTACTCCCTGATGGTTGTGAGAAAGTGGGCATCGTAGTTGGTCGTAACGATCTTCAGGTCGTGAGGGCCTTTGAATAGAAGTGGGATCAGCCTGTGAAGCTCCGATGGCTTGGAACTCTCTTCACTCATGATCTGCCTGACGATTTCGTGGACGCCCTCTTCTTCCCGTTTCGGGTTCAGGCTTCCGAGAAAGACGTCGGGCGGCTGGACTCTCTGCTGCCTCGCGTAATACTTCTGTTTGTATCGCTTCGCGACGGCTTTCGCAAGGTCGACAAAGCCGGGAATGTTCGAGGGGGAGGCCATCGAAACGCCGGCTCCAGCAAAGACGACGAGCCTGCCTTCCTCCTGGGCCCTGATAAGCTCGGTGGGGACGTTCACATTATCCGTTATGAACATGATCTTTCCCTCTTTCTTCCGCGATGTGATCGACTTTTCAAAGGAGCGGAACCTGCCTCCGCAAGACATCTCTTTGATGCAATGATACTACTTCTCAGCTGACTGCGTTTCATATGTGGCTTCTGAGAAGAAGCCTTGCTCTGAAGCTGGCGAAGAAGGCAGTCCTGCCTAAGCCGCTCGAAAAGAGAGTACGCATCGCCGGAGGGCCCATAGAGTTACAGCGGAGGCTTCCGATTTTGAGGCGGGCCAAAACAATAGAGAGTAATAGGATTCCCGACAGGGTCTCCATGCATATGAGCAAAAACACCTTGTCCATACGTGAGGGCGGGATGCCAATGACTTAATTTGACAAACGCCTTAGCCGAACTCGAATAAAAAGCTTTCCCCATTCCCCAGTTCGACAAAAGCACTGTTGCACTGCTGGGCAATTCTGGGCACAGTGGACGTTCCCATGAAGATAATCCTCATCTGTCAGTGGCCAACGGTTCGCCGCAAAGATCGATCGAGAAAGAGCATAGTCGAGACGTTCGCTGCGCTCACGAGAAGGCGAGTGAAAAGTCAGTCACTGCTGA
>NZ_DIMV01000080.1:10477-16899 GCF_002425715.1 Mesotoga sp. UBA5557 | reverse complement strand
AAGGATGGCAAAGTGATATAATTTCATTGCATGGGGGTGTCCCCGTGGGCGGAGCGGGCAAAGGGCTCCGCTTAACCTTTCTTTTCTATCCTTAGGAATATCCTCACAGAATTATCTTCGATTTCTCGTTTAGTGTGAAAATGGAGTCTGACCCTATTTAACACAAATTTGTGTTTTAGAGTTTGTCTGTGCCAAAACTGCAAAAATTGGAACATCGCGTTCCCGCAAGTCCTGAAGCAAGACCCCTGTGAAAAGGATTCCATTGAAAATAGAAGCTAACATTAGAATGATAGCAGATTTGGTTTTTAGATCACAGAAAGGGATCTATAGAAACTTCTCTTATCTATATGCATCTCCGCGCTTGATTATCTGAACCACAAGAATTACAAACTCATCTCCTCGCACCTGGAAAATGACTCTGTAATCACCGACCCTCAATCGAAGTAGTCCGTAGTATTTACCCGAAAGACTTTTAACGTCCGGTTTCTCCATCGCCTTTCCGTCGTAGTAATCTACAAGCTGTTGGAAGCTTTTGTCTATTCTATTCTTGACCGCGGTATTGAGCTCTTCATGTTGCCGTTTGCCCACTCTCGTGAAGCTAATCCGGTAACTCATAGCTATCGACGATTTCCAGATCCTCTTCCGTCATCTGATCCAGTATCCTTGTGAGTTCCTCATTCTCTTCGGGGTCGCATGGTTCGGCGTTAGCCATTATCTTGAAGTACAGAGAGTTGTAGCCTTCGGTCTTTATGAGATTCCATAGAGCCGTCTCAATGATTTCACTGGCGCTTTTGCCCTGTACACGACCTAGCTCCTTCAGAACCTTCCATGAAGAAGGCGTCATCATGATATTGTGTCTCTTTTTCGTTTCCTGAATATCCTTCATGCGATCACCGCCTTATACACACTATGTGTAAATTATACACCCATCTTTCGTGTCAATCCATACAGGCATGGAGATAGTCAAGAGATACTGATACTTGGCTTTCTACGACCCTTTATAATTGACCGTATAGACCCGACAGACAGAATTGGACTATATACTGAAGATCCGGCATTACAAAAGAATTCCCGGTTACTCTGTAATCCCCGAGAGACTCCGAACTGCCATTATCGGATATGTTTAGGAAAGAAAATTAGCCAGAAAAGAGGAACACAATAATTAGAACCAATATGATCAGCCCAGCTATAAAATACCTCATAGGCTTTATAGCATAAGTAGGTAAGAACCAGAGTATCAAGAAAGGAAGTATAAAAATTATTCCCATAGTTTTACTTCCCCTCTGTAGAAATGTATTCTTCTGAGATATCTATGCTCTTTTCGTGTTTTCATATAATACCCCTTTTATAGCCCCCTCTTTATACAGGACGATTCCAATGCGCTTGGGTGCTGTGTTATTAGGCAAGAAGGGGATTTGCTTATCGAAAGCTATATGCACCACAAAGCTAGCGGAAATAATCTCGTGACTTTCCTTATGCCGCTAAAAAGCTGCGGGTTTCTCGAAGAAAGAATGATAGTCTTTCTGAAGTAACTTGTCGTCAGATAGGTATTTCCGTGATCCCTTTGTCCGATAAATGCTTGACCCATACGTGGGATTTAGCAAACACCGCAACTGCGATTTCCACTTGAGGACCGTTGGCAATAAAATCCTTTATGGCCTTTAACTCCTTTTCAGGTATTCCATTGCGCGTGCGCGGTTGCCAGAAGTGTACTAGATAAGCTGCCTTATCCTGAATGCTTTTGCTGTAACCGCTGTTTATAAGTTTATCGTGATCTGGCTTCAGGTGGGTAGCAACTTCGTAATTGAGGCCAAGTTCAACAACAAAGGCCGGCATTAAAAAGCCCCTAGCGAAGACCTCTATTTCTTTGAATGGTCGAACCCGTTGAGGTAACAGTCCAGACTTCTTACTTGCTGCTACGGGATCCATAAGGTCTTCCCTATTCAAAATGGCGAGATCAACTTTCCCTCTACCACGCTTTCCTTTTCTCCGTAGAGGCTCTGGCCACTCTTTGTGAACGAGCGAAGCCTTATACGGGCTGTTTCCTATAGGGTACAAACCCTGCAAAGCTCTGTGGGAAGTTAACATAGTATATAGCTCACAGTGAAGGGAGTGCTCACAGCGATGGATGTAAGGCTCTCTTATGAAGTTATCCACGAGACTGTCTATTGAAGTTTCGAGTATCTTCTTTACGCTATCGAAAGAATACACAAAAAACCATCCCCTCTTCAGTTTAATAACCGGTTCAAAGCTTATGCTGAAATCATAGCCCATCTACCCTGAAAACCTAGCCGTAACAGACACACCTTTCAGAGCGAGTGTATCCACTAAGCAATTTAACTTAAGAGTATTATGTTAAATTCATCTGTTCTCTTCTAGCCCAATCCCAGTAAAGGCTTCATTCGAAACTCTACCTCTTCTGTTTGCTCTCTTTGATTTAGCATTTTACACAGTATGTGATATTATCTACTTATGTTAAATTACTGAATTTAGACACGGAGGCCTAAAATGCCATCGGTTTACCTGGAGAAAGTGATGCCCGAGAACAATATGAAGAGGTTCTATTTCATAAGCGATGAACGCCAGAGTACCTTTACCGGGTATCCGGTTACCATCATTTTCGCGCGGCTCTCCGAGCGCGCCACATTCGTGACTAAAATATTCCCGAACCAGGCTATGGCAACCAGATATGTACATAATAAGCTCAGGATAAGACATAGACACCATTATTCAGTGGTTAAACCGAGGTATTTGAGGGATAAGATAGACTCCAAGCCGGTCCAGCTCGGTCTATTTCCCTATTAAACGCCCCATTCTGCGCTTCTGATGGTGGTAATACATATATGAAGGTGCGACAAAAGAAAATGCGTTAGAGAGCGTTTTACGAGGTGTAGTTATGAAGGAAGTGCAGCCAATTAGGGATACGAAGAAAATCGATGCGATGAAGTCAATTATGAAGGGTGAATCCAATTACCGGGACCTTCTTTTGTTCGTTTTGGGAATAAATACAGGCCTTCGTATATCTGACATACTCGCTTTGAAGTGGTGCAGTTTTATAAACGGTGGTGGAAGACTACTGAAGTCAGGGGATCAGCTGAATGTTGTGGAGATTAAGACCAAGAAGATAAAAAACTTTATGATAAACAAGTCAGTCGCGGAAGCCTTGAAGCTCTACTACGATTCCCACGAAAGTGTATCTCCCGAAGATCCGGTATTTTCCTCCCGCAAAACAGCCGACGGTACCCTGCAACCCATAAGTCGCATAGCTGCCTGGCAGATGCTAAACAGATACGCCAATATGGTGGGACTGAATGACGGAATAGGCACGCACACACTCCGCAAGACTTTTGGCTATCACCTGTACAAGAAAGGTGTGGCGCTGGAATATATACAGAAAATGCTAAACCATTCTTCTCCTGCAATAACCCTTAGATATATTGGGATAACCCAGGATCAGCTGAACGATATCTATGTTGAGTTGAATTTATAACAGCTGGCTACTCCGTGCCCGGCGCTAGAAAACGCAGTAAAGGGTAAAAATGTAAAAAGGTTAAAACATAATCAGGGCAAAGCCCTTGCAATACGGAGGCCCAGACCGCTGCTCGTGGCAGAGGGCGAGACGTTGTCGCGGTAAGCTACCCATACGAAAGACACTCTGCAGTACCAACTGCCACCGCGAAACACCCGACAGGAACCAATGCTGTTGTATGGATTCGTCTGTGCAGAACTGGAGTAGTTTCCAAACCAGTCGCTGCACCATTCCCATAGGTTTCCGGACATATCGTACAGGCCCAGCTCGTTAGGCGCCTTCTTCCCGACTTCCTGGGTCTTACTCCCCGAGTTCGAATCGTACCAGGCAACGTCACCGACGGTACTGCTTCCAGCATACTCGTAACCCCTGCTCTTGTTCCCTCCCATCGCCGCATATTCCCATTCGGCTTCAGTCGGCAGCTGTATCCGAGTGCCTTCGTTATGTCAGTCATTATTCTTCCGTCTTTGTCCAGCTCCCTCCATCCTTTCTATACTCGTACTTTGTAATCGTCCCATCCGGATCGCTCCCACTCTAAGTGAATGTGCTACTGCTCTGAGAAACCTCTCCGGTCGGCCCACTTACCTTAGTTACTGTGGGAAGTCTACTTTGATGAGGAGGACATCCTGTCAATAGAAAAATGCCAGTTGTTAGCAACAAGAGCAAACAAAATCCGAAGAATCTGCTTTTCATACTTTTACCCCTATAGCGAGGCCTCGCACTTTAAGTAAGCACGTGAAGACTCAGGCAACATACAGAAAGAAGTGCAATGCACTCATACAATTAATATAGCAGTTGTTACATTCTATACAAAGTCAAACTCTGTTCCGTGAATTCTTGTCACTGAAGGTTGTTGGCGATTGTGGTTGATTTCCGAAGTGGTATTCTCTTATCAATCATCGAGCCTGGCGCAGAAAAGCTTCTCCCGGGCCGGCCATAAGTATTTGGGTGATTTCGGATACAATAAACGGCTAATCTGTTAGGTTTCGGAATTAATACCCAACAATGATAAACTTCAGTTACAGAGAAGAAATAGCGAGAATATGCAGGGTAGGTGTAGTATGGGCGCTAATATCCCAGAAGCTGGAAGACTTGCCAGAGTTAGGGACAGAATCTGGCTGATCAGTGATGTTTCGTTCTCTGACGATGTAGTATCTAACCCCGCAACGCTGGTGACATTAGAGAGCTTAGAAGATTCGGATCAGGGAAGCAAGACATCCGTCGTATTTGAAAGAGAAGTTGACTTCCAGGTTCTGCCCGAAAACATACTCCCCGACATTGGCAATTCACTCGACACTCCCGCAGTATTCGACAGCTTCGTCAATGCCCTGAGATGGACAAACAAGAGCATACTCGGCGGGGGTGTTATTCGGGCTCCGTTTTACGGTGCCATACAGCAGCAGACATTTCAGCTAGAGCCAGTGATCAAGGCTCTGTCTATGCCAAGGATAAGCCTTCTCATAGCAGACGATGTTGGCCTGGGTAAGACAATTGAAGCAGGTATGATAATCCAGGAACTCATTCTGAGAGGCAAGGCTCGCCGGATACTTCTTGTTTGCCCGGCATCTTTACAGCTCCAGTGGCAGTGGGAAATGGAAAATAAATTCGGACTTGACTTCAAAATAGTAGATAGCAACCAGATAACGAAATTCAAGAGGGAGTACGGGATAAACGTCAACCCCTGGTTAGCCTACCCCAGGATAATCGCCTCAATGGACTTTATCAAGATGGAGGGCAGGAAGACAGAATTTCTCCGCTCTTGCGAGGTTAATTCGGGTAAGTATATCCGCTCCTGGGATCTCCTGGTAGTAGATGAAGCCCACAACGCTATGCCCCAACCAACGAAGAAGTACTATCGAGATTCAGACAGGACGAAGATGCTCAATGAGATAGGAAGACACTTCGAGCATAAGATCTTCCTTACCGCTACACCCCACAATGGACGAAAGGAATCCTTTGTCGCCTTTTTGGATATGCTGGATCCTCTAAGCTTCAACAGAGGGGAAGATCCAGCGCTCAATAAAGCCAGCTTCAAAAGAAGGTTAGATCGAATAATGGTACGAAGATTGAAGAGGGGCCCCACAGGCGTTAAAGACTCTCTCGGTCGTGCAATGTTTGCAGGCAGAGAGATCGTTCCCTTAGACATAGATCCTTCAGAGGACGAGAAGAAGTCGTTGAGCTTACTCAATCAATACATTCACCAAAGGGTGCGTGGTGGAGAAAACGGCGAGAAAAACAGGCCTCTCGAGTTCGCTATGACGATCCTGAAGAAGAGGCTTCTCTCTTCACCAAGAGCTTTCTACAATTCAATTGTAGTTCACACGGAACACTTGAACGATGCGAAAGACTCTCCGAAGTACCTCCAGCTGATTATGGATAGGCTTGACGAAGACTGGGATAACGACGTCGTCAGAGAGCAGACCGAACAGGAGTTAATAAGCGCTACGGCAACCGATAACGGTAAGAACTACCTGAGTGAACTAATAAACGTCGCCTCCCGCCTCAGAAACAAGCCAGACAGTAAAGTGAAAGAGCTTATCAGATGGATAGACAACAACCTCAAAGAGAACGGCCGTTGGAACCGCGAAAGAGTCGTCATATTCTCCGAATTCAAAGACACAATGGAGTACATCACAGACCAGCTGATCGATCACGGTGTTGAAGAAGGGAGAATCCTCCAGCTCTATGGCGGTATGGAAATGGAAAAAAGAGAGGCCATAAAGGCGATGTTCGAAACCGATCCAGACGAATCACCCGCGAGAATACTCGTCGCAACCGATGCTGCCTCTGAAGGAATAAACCTTCAGCAACACTGCAGATATATGTTCCATATGGAGATCCCCTGGAATCCAATAAGACTCGAACAGAGAAACGGCCGAATAGACAGACACGG
>NZ_DIMV01000080.1:0-10427 GCF_002425715.1 Mesotoga sp. UBA5557 | reverse complement strand
GATAAGATTCAGAAGCAGATGCTCGGGATTGAGAAGATGGACGAAAGACTACTGGACGCGATGAGAGATGATTTGACAAGAGACCTGTTGGACGTCAGGAGTGAGGCCGCGAACCTCGGCCAGAAGATAGCCGAATCGAGAGAGAAACTCAATCTTACCCCGGACACAGTGAGAGAGCTGCTAGATAGCGCTATCAAATTGAACGGTGTTCCCTCAGGTGTTAAGCCTGTAGAAGGAAATCTATACAAGATAGAGAGACTGCCTGAGGGCTGGAAAGAGCTTCAAAAATACATCCTCCAGGACGGTAGAACAAGACTCTTATCCTTCGTACCGCCAACTGGAGCGAAGGCCCAGCACCTTCATCCCAACCATCCACTTGTGAAGAAGGCCATAACGTACTTCCGAGCGAACATATGGTCAAGGGGGATTGAAGGCACAAACCAAAAACTGAACAAGGTAACCTGCAAGGTAGTTCCTTCAGGGAAGATGGATGTTCCTCACGTGCTTCTGTATGTTAGGGCTCTTGCGATCAACAAGCTCTCACAACCACTTGTTGAAGAAGTGGATATCATTGGCGGAAGGTTCGAGCAGGGGGAGTTCCTCCCGGTTTCGGATACCTCAAGCCTCCATCATCTCGATTCTCTTGCAGTATTTAACCAGAGGGCTTCCTCGCTCGTCCCCGACCTGAAAAAGGTAATGAAGCTGAATGAGAAAGCAATACAGGATAATATTGAGAAGTTCAAACGTAACTGGAAAGACAGACTCAACAGAGAATTGAAAGAAGTGACCTCAACCGAGAAGGCGACACTTCTGGAAATGATAAAGGAACGAGCGAAAGAGATAGACAAGACGATAATCAAGCTAAGTAGATACGAAGGAACGATGTTCGAAGATCAGATGCAGTATTCCGAAGACATCCGTCTTCTGAAGAACAGACAGGAATATCTTAAATCCCAGCTTGAGGGGATTCCAAAGAAGATAGAAGAGAAATACACACTCAAAGGCGATCCCCTGGTCAATGTAGTCGCCCTCTGCTTCCTCATTCCCGAGGAGATGATCAGATGAGCACAACAATTAAGACCAAGTTCGACTGGTTTGGCGTTCTGAAGATGTCGGGTCTGCTGGTCTCTGAAGTCATTTATCGCGATCACTTTGAGAAGACAGAGGGTATCAGCAGGGACGAACTCTTCAGACTTCGGAGGTTTATTGACCGCTTCAACAGCGAAAGCTTCTCTGTTAATGATCTGGTTAAGGGCCTCCTTTTCGACATTCTTGCTCACGATCCAAACAACTGGAAATTCGGAAGAGATGCCTCGGCTTTCTCAGTCAAGGAAAGTGATCACGATGAGCAACTCACTTCCGACTTTGTTCTCCTATCTGACGATAGAAAAACACCGGTCTTCATAATAAAGACACTGGACAAATACAATGAGCTTGACAAGAGAAAGCCTGTTGGTAGCGGAACCTGGCGGGCGAGTGAACACATAAAATTCGAGACGTTGCTTAGACTTTCAGGCTGCCCTCTGGGGCTTCTCACTAACGGTTATGAGTTCAGACTGTTTTTCGTTGAGGAAGGCCTTTCGGCAGCATACATATCCTGGAAGCAAAGTGACTGGCTTGAAGAAGAATCAACCTTCGAGGCCTTCAGAAATCTTCTGAACGCAGAGACCCTCCTTCCAAGCAAGAAGAAAGGTCTTTACAACATAGTCAAAGAAAGCCACGAGAAGCAGGCTGAGGTTACTGACGCTCTGGCCGATCAGGTTTATCTGGTCATTAACAGGATTCTCGATTATACAAATCAGAGTGCAATAGACGTCGAGCCGGACAAGATATACGAAGCAGTGATAAAGGTCGTTATGAGGTTAGTCTTCATACTTTATGCCGAAGAGAATTCTCTGCTTCCTCACGGATTCCCCGAGTACGATGACAATTACGGCCTAATCCATTTAGCCAATTCGCTCGAGTCTGAGAGGAGCTTCCTCGGAGAGACGGACTTCAACTCTGTTGCTTCCTACAGATATGATGCCTGGTACAGGATACTTGCGTTGTTCAACCTTATCTATTACGGCTCAGATCACCAGGAGCTGAAGATAACTGCTCACGGTGGCGCCCTATTCTCGCCCGACGAGATTCTTCCTCTGCTCAAGAGAATTAAACTGAACAACAGAGGCGTAAGGGATATTCTCCACGATCTCCTGTATATGAAAGGCCTTAGGCTAAGTTATGCTGCGATAGACGTCGAACAGATAGGATACGTGTATGAAGGCCTCCTGGGATACACCGTTTCCCGGGCAAGTGAACCTCTTGTAGTCACGGCAAACGAGAAGTTCGTCCTTCCTCTTAGTGAGCTGGAAAAACGCACACCAAAAGAGATAAAGGCGCTGCTGAAAGAGGTCGATTCAAGGATAAGCAACATTCCGGATTCGTTCACTGATCCTACAGATGATTCGATACAGGCAAGGGTAGCCAAATATGGGGTGATACTAGCCCCGGAAGATGAAAGGCTCATACCGGAGGGTTCCTATTATATGTCATCCTCCGGTGCCAGAAAGTCTAGCGGGAGTTACTACACTCCAAAGCAGCTGACAACGTATCTAGTTAAGGAGACGCTTGGACCGCTGTGTATGGATGAAGAGAAAGACAGGGTGAAGAGCTCTTCCGAGATTCTTTCAATGAAGATAGTCGATCCTGCTATGGGTTCGGGAGCCTTTCTCGTACAGGCAACGAATTTCGTCGCGGAGAAGCTCTTGAAGGCCTGGGAAATAGAGGGCAAAAATACTGAGATTCCAGATTCTGACAGAGAGATCCTCGCACGAAGGAACGTTGTTGAACACTGTATATACGGGGTGGACATAAACCCAACGGCCGTAGAGCTCGCGAAGATGTCTCTCTGGCTTAATACCTTCTCCAAAGATAAGCCATTTACATTCCTCGATCATAAGCTGAAGTGTGGCAACTCCCTTGTGGGGGTCTTTCACGGCTGGGAGGATACAAGCGTTATTCACCCGGAGGTGTACAAGGCTTCGGGGAACGCCAGTAAAGAATGGAAAACTAGACTGAATGAACTGAAAAAGACAAACGCAAAATACAAACCTTCTAAGAAGGAAAGCCAGGCGAAGCATCAGAGTAGTATGTTCTCTCTTACAGGCTCTCCGGACAATGAGTTTGCGAGAATAACGAGTGAGCTCGCAAAAGTCTCACACCAGATAGATGTCGCCGGTAGAGAAACGGAAGATTATTTTGCCAAGGAACAGGTTTACAAAGAGCAGTTCCTTAGGAACAGAGATTACGAAATAGAGAAGCTTAAGACTAATGTGTGGGTAGCTCAATGGTTCGCAAATGAAATTGACGGAGTCCTTCCGTTGACAACCGGAGAGCTTCAGGATCTCTACCAGGGAATAGACAAAAACCAGGATAACAGATCGGTCTTTATGGAAGTCTCCGAACACATTAACTGGACAGAAAGGATAAGTGAAGAACAACGTTTCTTCCACTGGAAACTTGAATTCCCGGATGTCTTCGAGGCTGGGGGTTTCGATGCGGTCATTGGTAACCCGCCTTGGGAAGTGTTGAAGCTTAAGGAAAGAGAGTATTTCGCAGGAAAGGACCTTGAAGTTTATTCCAGCAAGAAGACGAATGAAAGACGGGCACTTATAGCAGGATTAGAGACAAGTAACCCAGAGCTGTTCAGATCGTATATGAAGGAGTTGGAGCAATACTCGTCCACAGGCAATTACGTGTCTAATAGAACTCTATACAGTTTGACAGGCAAAGGCGAACTAAACACTTACCAGCTCTTCGCCGAGCTTTTCTTGAAGATGCGCAAAGAAGAGGGAAGATCGGGCGTGATAGTTCCAACAGGAATTGCGACAGACAAGGGAAACAGTATCTTCTTCAAGTATGTTGTCGAGAATAAATTGCTTTCATCATTAGCTGATTTTGTTAACGGTAGCATTTTCAAAAACATAGACTCCAGAATGAGATTTAGTCTTATAGTATTCGGGTACACGGAACAGTCGAAGATGCTCTTTGTCTTGCGAGACCCCGATCAGCTCTATACAAAAAGCTTCTTGAAGCTATCAGCTGAAGACCTGCTCTTGGTCAATCCAAACACCGGAACTGCTCCGGTGTTCAGTTCGCAGAGAGATATGGACCTTGTGCTTAAGATATATAGAAACAGCAAGATTCTTCTGAGGGAGTACGAAGACGGTAAGACGGATAACCCTTACGGTATAAGCGTCTACCGGCAATTTGATATGTCCCTTGACTCAGATAAATTTGCCAGAGAGCAAGAGCTTATAGGGAGAGGTTACAAGAAGAACTGGATCTACTACGAGAAAGAGGGAGAAAGATATGTTCCACTGTGTGAGGGCAAGACCTTCTACATTCTCGATAGTCGTTACAACCACATAGCAGATGACGGAAATGGTACAAATTGCACTGCCGAGGAGAAATCCGATCCGCGGTTCTTCCCTAGGACAAGGTATTTTGTTAAGGAGAGCGATTGTAAGGCTTTTTATGATGCCAAGCAGTGGGAGAGAGAATGGGTGGTTGCGTTTAGAGATATTGCGCGCTCTTCTGATAATAGAACCTTCATTTCATCGATGATGCCAAAGGTAGGGTTTGGGCATACGGCTCCAATATTAAGAGCACAAGAAAAGCCATTTCCATTTGTTCCCCTTAATCACGTAATCGACTATTCAGTTAGACAAAAGGCCCAGGGAACACATATGACTTTCTTTATCCTCTATCAGCTGCCGGTGCCCGACCCTTCAAAGTTCAAAGAACTCCCCGGACTGGATGCTGGAGACACTTGCATTGAAGATTCCGTTATCCGACGGCTTGTGAAGTGTGTGAACTATTCATACGATATGGAGCCTTTTGTGAAGGATATGGGTTACGAGATAGAACCCAGACCGTGGAATGAGAAAGAGAGACTTGACTATATGGCACAGCTCGATGCGATAGCTGCGCATCTTTATGGTATTAATTGCGAGGACCTGAAGTATATATTCACAACATTCCCGATAGAGAAAAGAGAACAGGAAAAAGAGTATGGGACTTACTTATCCAGAGACCTTGCCCTGAAGTACTTCGAAGAATATAGACCGAAACTCTTTCAAGGAGGACATCTGTATTGATGAGGTTCTTGTTTCATTAAGGAATCTGATCAAGAATACAGAATAATATTGAGGTGATCCTATGTCCATTAACCCTGTCGTCTTCAGTAAAGAGACCTTCGAGAGCTTTACAGATTTTCTTATAAGCACACTGAATATCGCAGATGAAGGCTTGGAGAACCAACTCAAGGATCTAATAGCCTATGATCTTCTAAGAGGGTCTCGCCTGGTTAATGGACCATACATCTACCTAAATCGCCCTTTCGTAAAAGGCAAAAGCATAAAAGAGTTCACGGAAGCACTCAACCTTGATCCGGTATTGAATACAGTATTCACATACGAAAACTTACATAAGCATCAGGAAGAAGCGGCCGAGAGCATTGTAAACAAACATCACACCATAGTCTCAACAGGTACCGGCTCCGGAAAGACCGAGTCCTTCCTCCTGCCAATAATCGATCGTGCGAAGAAACAACAGGAGAAGAAACTGCTGGCGCTCCTTATTTACCCTATGAACGCCCTGGTTAATGATCAGCTAAGACGACTCAGAATGATGCTTGCAGGAACCGGCGTGACGTTTGCAAGATACACCGGAGATACTCCTGAAACCCTTCCTTCGAATATCCGGAGACCCGCAAATATGGTGAGGTTTACGGAAGAGCAGCTCGAAGAGGTCATAAAGGGTACACTGGCGCCCTGGGAAGAGCGGCTCTGTCGAGAAGAGATCCGTGAAAACTCTCCCCAGATAATGCTCACAAACTACTCTCAGCTTGAGCATTTGCTTCTTCGAAACAAGGATCTAGATATTTTCAGAGACTCCGATTTGCAGTTCATCGTTATGGACGAAGTGCATAGTTATGTCGGAGAACTTGGCTCGGAAGTGGCCTGTCTCCTGAGAAGACTGAAGCTCGTTGTTCCGCATCCGGAAAACATCACCTTCATTGGCACCTCTGCGACGGTTGCCTCTCGTGACGAAGAACCTGAAACGGTAGTAAAACGCTTCGGTTCAAGACTCTTTGGTGTTGAACAAGACGATATTAGGCTTGGGACCGAGTCTTACATAGAGCTCGAAAGAGAACCGGATGAATACGTTCCGCTGTTTTCAAGGGATCCGGGAGAGATTCTAAAGGAGATGGTATATGAGGTTTCTCAGATTCCTGAAGATGGAGAACCGGGGCCGGAATTCTACAAACTGCTGACACAGTTGACTTACAAGACCATAAACAAAGACAACGCTTACACGATATTGAAGAAGAACGTTATCATAAGCGAATTGCAGGAGCTTTTCAGCAAGCCCACGCTTCTGGAAAAGGCTGTTGAGAGAATCAGAGAGTTAGCTGGGAGGAAAGATGCTGGCAATGATTCTCTCGCGGCGGAGATATACTCCTATCTACTTGCCGGGCTCATAGTAAAAGAAGACAACGAACCTTTACTCCGCCCGAAGATCCACTTCTTCGTAAGGGGCATTCAAAACCTGAAGGTTGCATTTGTAGATGGCCAGAGACAGATAATACTGAACGATATAGATGAGCTTCAGGATCACTACTATTTCAGCCTTTACGGTTGTGCTAGATGTGGCCAGCATTACTTTGTCATTCCCTCGGCATCTGCTAACCAGGCTGAAGGAGTCACTTTCTACACACCCGTTGGTATGGGGGATGAGCCTGAAGAAAGCCGGATGGTTCTCCTTACAGATGTAATTACCGGGGACGAACAGGCCTACCTCAGTCAAAATGTATGGGTCTGTGAGAAATGCGGGACCGTCCACGAAGCACCTGTGCAGAAATGTATGAATACTCTTTGTGGTTCAGACAAACTTATTCAAATGAAGAAGGTTCCAATTGCAGCACGGCTCAGATGCCTCTCCTGTGGTGTTTCGCTCGGGAAAGATGATGAGGAGGATAGATCCTCGAACCTAATGCCCTCTGTGTCAAATGAAGCTTTAGACATTCTCATTCTCGCTCAGAATATGCTAAATTCTGTTTCCAAAGATGCGGCAAAGCTTCTCGTATTCACGGACAACCGGCAGGAGGCCGCCTTCCAGGCAGCCTTCATAAATCAGAGGTCGAAACGGTTTAGGCTCAGAGACTATCTCTACGCTGTTCTAGAAGAGGGCCGAGCATACACAAGCGATGAACTGGCTGGAGAAATAGCTGAACGCATTCGTGAGAAGGGTGAATACAGAGACTTTGAAGTTGAAAATGCAATGAGGCCTAATTACTTCAAAGATTCTGTAGAATGGTTTCTTCTAGAAGATTTCTTTATGCCCCGCTATAGACGTGGAAGCCTTGAGAACCTTGGGCTTGTTAAGCTTACTTACGGGAATGTAGTTAGCAGCAAGGAATTCGTGAAACACTGGGCAGAAGAATTCGGAGCCCCTGTAGAAGAAATACTGGCAATAATTGAAAATCTTCTAGACCATATGAGAGTCAACACAGGTATAAGCCATACGCTTCTCGGAATAACAAACCGGGATCCCCGAGTTGCTAGCGGTTATATAAACCTTAGTAAGTGGTTTGGCCCCGAAGTTTACATCCTGAATGCCCCTACCTACAATAGCAAGAGCAATCTCAAATGGTGGATTTCAAACAGTGGGACTTCATATTATCAGAGGTTTATAAAGAAGGCATTTCCGGAAAAGAAGGATCTCGCAGATGATTTCCTCCAGGAGCTGTGGCGCTTTTTGGTGGATGAAAGGGTCCTAGTCGAACGCGAGAACTCACATTTCGCCATAAACAGTGAAGCGGTTCACTTCCGTAAGGCACCTAAGACAGAAGACGATAATCTCCCTCATCTTTACGAGTGCAAAAAGTGTGGTACGAGAACCTTCAGAAAGACGCCCGGCCTGGTTTGCCTCAGGCACAACTGTGATGGTCAATTAACTGATGTATCAGTCGATACGGACGATTATAACGTCAAGAGACACTTATCAAACAGAGAGATAAGAAGTCTGAGGGCCTTTGAACATTCCGGCCAGGTTCGCAGACCCGAAAGGGAGAGAATCGAGAAGGAATTCAAAGATGAGAATGGAACGGTAAACTGCATTGTGGCAACTCCTACACTTGAACTGGGAGTGGATATAGGGAAACTGGATATGGTTCTTTTGAGAAATGCTCCGCCCACACCGGCAAACTACGATCAACGAGCTGGAAGGGCCGGAAGGCGACACAGGATAGCCGTTGTTACTGCATACTGCGGGCGAAGCTCCCACGATCTGTACTTCTTTTCAAGACCGGAAGAGATGATTACAGGAAAGATAAAGGTCCCAGCCTTCTCTATGGCGAATATTCCGCTAATTGCTAAACACTGTCATTCGGCAATCACGACGAAACTTCACAGCGTTACGAATATAGAAGACAAAGCATTGATGGAGGCCTATCTTCCTAATTACATAAACGCCTTCTTCAACGGGATAGACCTGTTTGCGGATAATGCAGCTGAAACGCTTAAGAACCTATTTGGTTTCTCCAAACCCCTGGAAGAACTGATAAACAGACATTACGAGCTTCTCAGAGAAGAGTTAGAGCGTTTCTTCAAGTACTGGCCACCTGAAGCTTTGAAGACGTTAAGGGAGTCGGTGGAGGGAGAACTGGAAGACTTTCTAATAAACGGTTCTCCGGAACAGCTTGATAAGATATTTCTTCACATACGCGACGATCTCATTTTCCTGATAAACGAAAGGGCCGAGTTGTTTAGACGTGGCTCTACTTCGAGAGAACTCAGTTCAATTACAAAGCACTTGAATGCCTTTATGCATCCACAAGGCGGTGAGAACTCAGTCAGTGATTTCTACACGATCTCCGTGCTGATCAAGTATGGGTTTTTTCCCGGTTATTCACTTGCAAAAGGCCACGTTACTGCCCGCTGCCTGGACAACGAAGGTTTCGTTGAAATAGACAGAAACTACAATATCGCTCTAAGGGAATTTGCCCCGCTTTCCAGGCTTTACGCGGTAGGGAAAAAGTACCGACCGACACGGTACAACTTCTACAACGCTGACACAAAGGCGGGCTTTAGGCAGAGATTCATCATAGTCGAAGACTGCATAATGCCTGAAAAACCCGATGAACCTTCTTTCGACAACCCAGCTCAGTTGAAGCTTGATTCAATACATCTCACGGACCCCAAGTTGACTCTCGAAGGTAGGCCCGGGGATAGTGAGAATCGTAGAGTCATTATGGGCTACGACATAAGAGGAATCGTTAAGGGAAATCACCTGGGAGGATTTACTGCCAAGTCTGACGGAATGATTACTTCTTTCAGGAGAAAAGACGTAGTTGTCCTCATAAACGTTGGTTCGAAACGCGATATAACTAACTATGGCTACGGTTTCTATATTTGTCCCGAATGTGGGGTGATAGAAGAGAATACTCCTAGTGGGAAAGATCACTTCAAGAGACATTTGGAAACCGTCCATAACAAACATATTCAAGGAGAAAGACTCAACGAGTATAGGAGAGGCATTCACGCAGAATTCGTGTCTGATGTAATGGTTGTGGGCCCTTTCAAAAGCTTCGAAGAGGCAGCCAACTATATGGAATCGATGAAGGTGGGGGCATCTATTGACCTGGATATCAGCACCAGTGAAATTGATAGCTTCATAAACGGGCATGAAGAGAACTACCACGTTACTTTCTTCGAAACAGTACCGGGTGGCTCGGGGTACATTGAGGTGTTGTTCCAGTACAGAGAAAGTGTAATGAAGACCGCAAGGACACTTCTTGATTCCTGCGATTGCAAGACTGCCTGTTACAGGTGCCTGCTGAGCTTCTGGAATCAACCCTTCCATTCAGTTCTCAAAAGGAAGAAAGCAATCGAAGTACTTGACTTCTTACAAACTGCAGGGGCTACTACAGTGGTGAAAATACCCGGCACCAGGCGAGAGAAGACTTCTGATGGGAACCTAGAGTCGCCGGCCGAGGCGAAGTTCCTTAACATTGTTAGGGAGTTCGGGCTTCCAGATCCTCATCTTCAATACCAGGTAACCATCTCAAATATGACGACCATCGCAGATTTTGCATATCCTGATAAAAAGCTCCTTATCTACATCGATGGCTACACTTATCATAAGGGCAAAGGGCAAGGGAAAATAGACCTTGACAGAAGGCAAGAACTAATACTCAAAGCCAGCGGCTACGAAGTCATTCGGATCGGAGCCAAAGACCTGGATGATGACGAGATAATGGAACTATATCTTAAGTCAATATCCAAGATATTTGACTAGTAGTGTTCCGTCAAGAAAGCAACTCATTAGTACTGCCCAAGCTTGCTTTGGAAAACCTTCGCTTGAGTTTATCACTTAATCTT
>NZ_DIMV01000086.1:0-4466 GCF_002425715.1 Mesotoga sp. UBA5557 | reverse complement strand
ACAACTTGAATGTCACTTGAGTAGTAGACTTTTCCTTATTAATATGATAAGGTCCCTATTTTCCTAAGGACGGCTCTTGAGAAAATGGAGTCCCTATTTTCTCTACCTATTTTCTCCCTGCTTATACCTGTTCTAGAGCTCTCTTATAGTCCTCAATAACCGATCGCGCGATCTCGTTACTATTATGCCACTTCTCAACAAACCTTCTTGAAAGCATCGCCCTTTCCGAAAGAGAAGCCCGCTCAACGTAGCAGTGCTTCAAAGTCTGGAATATTGTCCTAGGATTTGCGTTTATGAAAGGAAGGTCTTCTCTCATTTCATTTGGAATACCCACTAAGTCTTCATGTCTCAAATACACAATAACAGGTTTTCCTAAAGACATGACTTCGACACTCAATCCACCATACCAACCCACAAGCAGTTGATCAACAAAGAGATCTGCTTGCCTGTAAAAACTTCTAACTTCAGAGTTGGGAATTCCTTCTATTAGTAAGAGCCTAATAGGGAAACCCTCTTTCTGAAGCTCTTCCACCGCTTTAACAACATATGCCGTTCCCTTGACCTTCCGGTTGCTTGGCGCATGACCAATAATCAATTCCTCTTTACCATAATCACTGTACGAATCAAATCTCCAATCATCCAAGTCCAGCTTTGTATAAGGTCTGAATTTGGTTCGTCTTGGCAATACGTTAAGTAAGTCGGGGTTAGTCGTATATATGAAATTCGCGTATTTGTCAAACTTACGCTTATTCCTTTCTTTGTAAATCTCGTTTTGAACGCTAGCCTTTACGTCATCCTCATCAAAATATGTGTACTCGTAATTTCTCCAACAATACGATGGTAGACGAGCATCGCTTCCTTGATAAGTTACAAAGATGGCTTTCTTTTTGTGCCTAAGATACTCCAAATCAATCATATTAAGCAATGCCAATCTTGATGTTACTAACGAAGTCCCAAAGTTGAAGTGAAAAACATCATATTTTTTAGTCGCTTCCATATAAAAACGGGCTATTTTCAAAGCATAGAGGACTTTGCTTTTTGGTCTGGACAAAAGTATGTCATACTTATCACTAAAGATGCTTGTTCCAGTAACTAGAACATCGCTTTTCACTCCATTATACCTTTCTGCTCTTGACAAAGCCCACGCATTACCCCCAATAACTGTGGGCAGATGAAGAACTCTCATTCAGCAAGGCCTCCAAACATCTCTTTGAAATATGCCGCTGTATCTAACAAGCCCTTATCAAAAATCGTATCGAAACTAAATCCCAAATTAAGAAGCTTTTTGTTGGAAATTGAAAACGTCTTGATGTCACCAACTAGCCAGTCTTCATGCTTTGGGGTAAGCTTCTTATCCTTATCAAAAACCTTGAGCAATCTTCTGCATAGTTCACTAACAGTTATGTTTATTCCGGATGCACAATTGTAAACTTCCCCTTTTGTGGATTCATTCGCAGCGACTAGCATGTTTGCTCTCACTACATCTTTCACATATGTGAAAGATCTTTGCTGCGTGCCATCTCCATAGATAATTGGTCTGCTACCTTCAAGAATATTTCTGCAAAAAATCGCAACTACGCCACCATAAAAGCCGGACTCTTGTCTTGGACCATATACGTGGAAATAACGTAGTGTTGTTGTGTCGAGACCGTACAAATGGCTAAAAACCCTTGCATAACGCTCACCTGCAAGCTTGCTTACCCCGTAATAAGAAACTGGTTCGAGAGGGTGATCTTCAGCCTGAGGCAAGACCTTAGCCTCCCCATAAACAGATCCCGTTGATGCATGAACAACTTTCTTAACGCCGAAGTCCCTTGCCAATTCTAGGACATTGAATGTTCCAACGCCATTGACCTTAAGGTCCATCCTAGGATCCTTAATGCAAACGTTCTTCTTTGACGCGGCTTCATTGAAGACAACATCCACAGCTGTGAAATGCTTCTTCAACATATCGTAGTCTGTGATATCGCAGTTCACTGCTTCAAAACTTGGATTCCCTTTGTGATGAGCGAGATTTTCTTCCTTCCCAGCTACATAGTTATCAACGGATATCACTTCCAGTCCAATCTGAAGGAGTTCATCTACAATGTGACTCCCAATGAATCCAGCACCTCCAGTTACCATTGCCCGTTTGTACTTCTTCTTCATTATTTCTCTAATTAGATTATAATCCATTCCTTTTCCTCCCTCCAAAGTACTTTTTAATTTCAGAAAAACGAAACACGCCGAATGCAAACAGAAGAACTACGAAGATTAGTAGAATGAATAGTTTGATCATAAGATCCAGAAACACGGTTTCAATTCTAACAAGTTGTACTGCAAGAATTGCTAGCAAAGCAAGCCCGACAATTGCAGCTGGTTTTGTGTAATGAATCTTCCAATTCATGAGTTTTTCGGACGTTCTCCAATACAAAACATAGATAACAATATAGGAGAGGGCAGTCGAAATTGATGCAACTATTGCACCGAATCTTTTCACGAAAATAATGTTAATCACGATGTTTGTCAGAGCACCCACCCAAGATATGAATGTAACATACTTAGTCTTGTTTGACAGGTAAATTCCTATAGCACCAACTGAAGTAAGCGGGTAGAAAATATATGCAAGACAAAGAGGCCACATTATGTATAATGCTTCGAAGAATTTTTCGGTTGTAAAGATAACTAACATAACTCTCGCAAAAACCAAATTTCCAATTGCAAGAACGCTAAAAAAAGCGAGACCGTACGCGTGAATGGAGTTCAGAATTCGGAGAAATTCTTCTTCGTTCTTTCTGTAATACTGAAAAGCTCTAGGCACCCAAGCGTTTTTGAAAGCCATGATAACGAATGGAAGGACCGACACCATCCTGACAGCCATGCTATAGATGCCCGTCTGGTTAACATCTGAAAGAGCACTCAAAACTATTCTATCCGAAAGATTGAAAACCCAGAATGCAAGAGAACCAGCCAGTAAGGGAATAGAATATTGCAGCACCTTCTTCAGCTCGGAAAAGTCAAAGGAGAACGATAGATCTTTCTTGATAAGAATTGCTCCCAGAACTAATAAGCTAGCAGTAGTTATCAGGAAAGCAAAGAAATAGCCATTTATGCCAAGATTGTAAAGGACAACAAAAATCATTATCAATGAGTAGTCCAATATCACTCTCACAATGGAAATCAAAGAAAACGAAGCAACCTTGAAATATACTCGAAGTATAGTAAGAGATAATCCAAGAAGTAAGCTAAGATAAACGTTTATAATTGAGATACGTATTGCACTCACATAATAGTCTGACCCAAACAAGGCTTTGCTAATTGGTCCAGATAGTGTAAATAATACCGAACTACACAGTCCTCCCCAAGCTACCAAAAACCAGAAGACTGTTGATACAAGTGTTTTTCTACTAACATAATCATCGGCATCAATCAGAACTGATTTCTTGATTGCCATGTCATAACCTAATCCTATAAGCAAAGGGAAAAAAGCCATGCTTGAGTTAATGGTCTCGATAATCCCATATTCTTCAACAGAAAAGACGCGTGATATTATCGGAAGTGTTATTAGAGCCAATAGCTTTCCAATTACTCCTGCAAACCCATAAATAGTGAAGTCCTTAAAAAGACTCTTTCCAAAAGACATTCTCACAGTTCCTTTATTTGAGTCGCCGGTACTCCTGCATAGACTCCATTGCTTGGCAGATCTTTAGTCACAACACTTCCTGCTCCAATAATTACATTGTCTCCAATAGCTAATTCCCCCAATATTCTGCATCCAGCTCCAATCCAAACATTGCTACCAATGACAACTGGTCTTTTCTCAAGAGTACCATCCCTAAAATTGATAGACTTGTCGGAATAAGGATGAGATGATGTGAAAACATATGTACCTGCGGCAATACTAACGTGATTTCCGATTTTGAGACCACCATAACCACTTAATAGACAATACTCTTGGATACTCACATTGCTTCCAATCTCAATGTTCTGTGGTTCTTTGATAAAAACACCCTGTTTAATTATTACGTTTTTCCCCATACTCTTGCATAGTCTCCGATGGACTTCATATCGAAGTTTCGAAGCTGAGAAAGACTCAGCAAATCTTGTTCTTTTCTGCACATGAAATGTGTAATACAAAGGGAGCAGATCCATTGTTCTCGACACTACTAGACACTTAATTCTGTGGAATGCTCTCATCAGTTTTCCAAATGTCACCATTCACTTATTTCCTCCTGTAGGTACTTGTTCTTCTTAAATATGCTTCTTTCAAATAAGGAGGTATGAAACTTTTGTTAAACTTAACACAAATAGAAAACATAACACGAAACTCAAGGTATGGTCTTCTACATTTTTGAATCTCGATTCGATAAAACGGCCATTTCTCACTTATATCACAGATAACAAATCTCTTCAAGATTCACTCCAATATTCACTATTGTTAGAACCATTAGAATCTAACCGGTTTTCCCTCTCTTGCCGATTTGTAT
>NZ_DIMV01000021.1:247-2632 GCF_002425715.1 Mesotoga sp. UBA5557 | reverse complement strand
AATGCGTACTTGCTTGTCGCTCACAAGTTTGGTAAACTCTTCTGAGAGACCATAACCGGGGTCTATAATTGTTAGCACTTCCTCTTCTTCTATCACATAGCAATTCTCATCCAGAGCTTTGGCCAGTAGTTTCTTGACATCTACCATAAACAGCCCTCCCGTCGAAATCGTTCCAGACACCTGCAAAGTCATAAGATATTGAGCGATTCCTATTGTCAGCACTTTAAACAGCGCTAACACTCATGGCAGGCAGCAACAATTGATGCTGAATGTCACTGAATAGCATGGACGGTGACATTAGTTCGCTTTTCTGATCGTAATGCATCATAATTAAATTTACTCAAGAGATTTTACCAGAAAGGCGGTCGCATGATACAATATCGAGGGGTAGAGGAGTTAGATTTGAAAAATTCTAGAATTTGCGGTCTGGCCTTAAGATTCAATTATGATGATCCCGAAAGTTTCAGATCTGAGCTGAGGGCTATTCTTGATGAAGAGGATCTCTCGAGAGAAGATCTCGGGATATTGGTAGCTCTTGACTTTGTATACTCTCAGACATTCGACGAGACGGGTGTATTTGACTTCTCCGATGTGGAAAGTGAACTTCTGGCAGAAGGACTATACTTTCTTGCGTATTTTTTTGCCAGGAATTCAGAGGACAAGATTGCTTACCTTGTTTCTAAGCTTGCAGTGGATCTAATTGCAAAGGAATGCGGAAAGGAACAGGAAATCAACCTCAAAATGCTCCATATGATGACTTCATTTGAAATGGGCTTTGGAGAAGAAACACTCTCGCTTTTCGCCGAACTCGTGAAACTGGAGGAGTATGTACCGACCCAGAAGCGCTTTGAATACTACAATGATCTTGGCCTGGTCTCGACTCAGCTCCAGACCGGTGACAATCCATGGAAATTCTATGAGAGAGCAAAAGAAGTGGCCGAATCACCAGTAAGAATGCTAATGGTTCAGCTGAACATGATTGACTATCTCTACTCGAAGAACAGATTTGCTGAGGCAATAGAGCTTCTTGACCTGGTCCAAGGATGCAATTTTGAAGCGGTTTCAATAAAAGGATACAAGCTAATGATTAACTTGAAGATTCTTCTTCAATTGAATGACCTCAGCAGAGCGGCAGTTATTGCCGAACAACTTGAATCGCTCATAAATTCTCATATCGAATGGACAGACATTGCAGTATCATATATTTTTCTTGGACACTTCTACGTGAAGAGCGGTAACGTTTCCAGAGCGGAGAATTATCTCAATCAGCTCAAGTCTCTTCCGGATGAGTCTTTGACCAGTTACATCAAGGGAGAAACGCTGATTCTTGAAGCGTCAATAATGCAGGTTAAAGGAGAGCACTTTAGGGCTCTTGAAAACTCTGTTGGCGCATTCGAGTCTCTTACTCTCTACAGTACAACTTCGCCTCATCTGAAGGACTTTGTGAACAATCTTTTCGAGAGCATCTCCTCAATTTTCGGTCAGCTTATCAGAGAGTTAAGGCTTAAGGACGACTATACTGCTCTCCATACGCTTCGAGTCCTCAAAATTTGCTATGAGTTCGGAAAGGAACTTGACCTAGAGAAGATCGATCTTTTCAATCTTTCAATTGGCGCGATGTTGCACGATTATGGAAAGGTCGACATTCCTTTCGATACGCTGAATAAGCCGTCGGCTTTGACCGAAGAAGAGTTTACGGAAATAAAAAGACACCCGGTATATGGCGAACGTTACTTGAGAGACCTGAATTTTCCGAAGGCAGTAAGAGATATTGTTAGGCACCATCACGAGAGAATAGATGGAAACGGTTATCCCGATGGCCTAAAGGGAAACGAAATCCACATGCTTGTTCAAATAGTTGCGGTGGCCGATGTCTTCGATGCGCTGACAACCGACAGGCCGTACAGAAAGGCCATAACGAAAGCAAGAGCGCTGAAGTACCTAGAAGAAAAAGGCGACCAATTGATCTCAAAAGGTCTCCTCACAAGATTCATAGAATTCTCTCAGCGCAAAGAAATAAGTGTTAAAGAAGAAGAAATAACTGCATTGTGGCGTTCAATAATCTCCGAGCTTTTCAAATGAATCGGAATAATGTCAACTCTAATTAGATCAATAACCCTCGGGAATCTTCCAAAGTCCCGGTCCGCCATCAACGGTTATCTCGTCCTCGGGGATCTTCCACAGGCCTGGTCCTGCAAAAGCCATACTTCCAAAAGCAACTAAACCCAACAGAATGATCGCAATAATCTTCTTCATTAAAACAACCTCCCTTAATCCCAACAGGCTAAGTGTAGATAAATCAATGACCTTCAGGAATCTTCCATAGACCCGGCCCACCGCAGACGGAAATTTCGTCTTCAGGGATCTTCCAGAGTCCTGGCCCTG
>NZ_DIMV01000021.1:0-150 GCF_002425715.1 Mesotoga sp. UBA5557 | reverse complement strand
TAATCCCAATAGAGTGCTTCAGAATCGATCAATAACCTTCAGGAATCTTCCATAGACCCGGTCCACCACAGACGGAAATTTCGTCTTCGGGAATCTTCCAGAGTCCAGGTCCTGCAAAAGCCATACTTCCAAAAGCAACAAGTCCTATAA
>NZ_DIMV01000078.1:0-3249 GCF_002425715.1 Mesotoga sp. UBA5557 | reverse complement strand
AGCTTGGAATCTACGATATGTCCGGGAACGTATGGGAGTGGTGCTCTGACTGGTATGGAGGATACTGCAGCTCGCAATAGTGGTTCCTATCGGGTGAATCGTGGCGGTGGCTGTTACAACAATGCGGCGGTCGTACGGGTAGCGTATCGCGGCCACAGCTCGCCCACTTACGCGGGCAGCTACCTCGGGTTCCGTATTTGCAGGACGGTGTTCTGATTTACACTCTGGCCTTTTTACATTTTTACCCTTTGCTGCGGCTGCGAGCGTCGGGCACGGAGTAGCCCGCAAGCGCGACAAGACGCAGGAGATATTGGAGACTCTATGGATAATTAAGGTTTAATTCGATACTCCTTGAAGGTGTTTTTCGACTTAGCGTTCTTCATGATCGTCGTCACGACCGTAGCTTATGAATACTATTAATTGTCTTTCTGGCAACGTGAGCCCTCCCGGTTCTTTCTCCTGAATGGATATTATTATTATTCTCTTTAGCTCTTGTGGCAGTCTACCACGATTTTCTTATTCAGTTCCGCTATTGCCTGGCCAGCACTGGCAAAAAGCGAGTCTATCTCCTTGATATTCGGTTCCAACTCATCCCATGATTTTATGCTGTTGTTTATCATTAAGATGTTCATGACCTCCTTGTTCGATTTTCCATCTTCTTTGAACCACTTTTGGCCATAAACGAATCCGTTAAGTTCTCTATATGCCATCCATCTTCTGTGTTCCATAATGTGCATTGTCCTCTTTTGATCTTCTGTGACTGTATTCTGATTGAATGTTGGGCAATCAGTTGCAGTATCGGTTATCTTCGCGCCCAGAAACCTCAGTTTGATCGGCAAGTGTCTTGCAGCGTAACGGTTGGAGTCTTTTTCGGAATCTTCCAGTTCGTTCCAGACCTTGTCGAGTGTCTTATCTTTTCCCTTGTTGTACTCCCAGTGAAAGTACATGGCTATCTTTTCTATTTCTTCGTTAGTTGAGAACAGGTTATCCGTGTTGAGCACTTCTCCTGGATTTGAGATGTTTATATTCACGGTCTCCAGCTTTTCTCTGGTTTCTGGAACTATGTCTAAAAACCTCGAAAGTATAGGTATTACGGCTACTATTGCTGGTACTGTTGAAACTTTTCTGCCATGGCCCTCTACATCGCTGTCTGCTTTTACCTCAAAAATCTGCCTGAGCTTTCTGGCAACGAACGAACTCTCTCCCTCGTTTTCTGTCGTTACGAAGCACGAGGAAACTGTTGAGAAGATTTCCCAGTCGATTTCACTCCTGATAAGGTCAAGAAACTCCACTTCTACTATTTCCGCGACGTTCCCCAGTAACGGGTAGTTCTCGTAGATCGACCTCATCCTTCTCTTCACATCTCTATCAGATACAACGATTCTCGGTTTTACGTGATTCGCAAAATGGTATAACAGAGCCGCTTCCGTCATGATCTTCGCGCCCTGATCGCTCAGACCGACTACAAGGATTGTGGCGGGTACGGAATCACCTTCACGTATTCTTCTGTACCTGTCGGGAGAGAACTTGTCTATAAGATGCCGGGCGAGCATTCTCTTCGTGTTGAAAAATGATATGGACACATTTCTCTTTGCGTCGTTACCCTTGCAGTGCTTCATGAAATTCATCGTATGCTCATCGTCTATGTGAACGAAGACCTGCAGTTCACAATTTATGTTTTCAGTTTTTCTCGCTTCCAGTGCTACTCTTTTCTTCTCACATCCGTCAAGATAGGCCTCTATCTTCTCGACAGTTTCAATATTATTCGCATCATCACTGGTCATGACAAAGACACTTTTCGCCGACTCCAGGTGTATTTTCTGACAAAGTCTCGTCTTGTCTGAGAGACTCTCTGCTTCGTCAGCGAATATTACTGTTAGCCTCCTTGCAGGTTTTAAGGCTGGAAAGTCGCTCATTTCATGCGTGCTAGTGATGAGGACGATTCTGCTGCTGTTTCCGAGGAGGTTTTCAAGCAGATAATTTGTTTCAGCGTTCAGTCCCCAGATGACTATATGATTCTTAATCCCAAGTAACTTAAGGTCTCTGGTTGTCTTCCAGACCAGAGAGATAATCAACTTCAAGACAATTGCAACCGCTATTATCGGAGCGAAGAATCTCGCAATCTCAAGAATCCAGGGGATTGGATACACTGGAAAATTCGTGTTCAATGAGAACAACTGAATCGATTTGTACAATGCCGAAGAGACAGGGAGCGAAGGTTCGTACAATGCCCAGCCGATAGTTCCGATGATGTAGCATATAACAAAGAGAATTCCGATTAACTTCCAGTTACCCCACTTTACGAGACTCTCCATATGGATACCTCCTGTCTCTCGGTTTTCTTATACTCAGTATTCATGATGAAAAGAAGCTTCTCAATACATTGAGTTCGCGATGTTTCGCACCGCTCTGTAAAAGTGATCTTGTTATTGATTGTGCTTCCATTTCGAATTCTCTTTTCTGATCGTCGTTTTGGGTAATCCTCGCCATGTCTAGAAGTGCAAAGGCGAGACCTACACACCTGTCGACAACTCCAGGTTCTTTATCAACAAGAGTTCTTCTTATTTCCAGAACCCTTTTGTAATAACCTAAAGCCTTCTCAAGCTCACCGAGGTTCTCGTACAGACTTCCGACGTTGTTAAGGCTCACTCCCAAATCTCTCTGCCATTCAGTCCTATCGGGGTCTTTCTTAACTAGATTTTCTCGTATCTCAACGCATCTAGCGAAATACTCCAGAGCCTTGTCGTTTTCGCTTAGGTTTCTGCATATATTTCCTGCGTTACTGAGACCTACCGAGAGGTCATTCTGCCAGTCGATTCTGTCAGGGTCTTTCCGGATGAGTTCTTCCATTATTTCAATGAATCTAGTGTAGCGATCCAATCGCGCTCTCTCCCTCGCCAAGAAATTCGTACATCATTCCAGTGTTGTTCAAACTCACACCCAGATCTCTCCACCAGTCCATCCTGGATGGATCTTTCTTAGCCAGGGCGTCCAAAATTTCATTAGACCTAACATAGTATCCTAGAGCCCTCTCAGTTTCGCCGAAGTCTTCGTAGATCCTTCCGATGTTGTTCAAACTCACACCTAAATCTCTTTGCCAATCCAGTCTCCCGGGGTCATTTCTGACGAGTTGTTGCATTATCTCCGTGAATCTTGTGTAGTACCCTAGAGACTAGTGTGAAAATGGAGTCTGACCCTATTTAACACAAGAGAGATTACTCTCTCCAAAGGATGGCAAAGTGATATAAT
>NZ_DIMV01000028.1:0-8557 GCF_002425715.1 Mesotoga sp. UBA5557 | reverse complement strand
GACGGAATCCTAGACGAAGAACCAAGAACCTGGACGCGTAGCGTCGGAACGAAGAACCGTTCTTCACGAAGAACAGGTCCTCGCTCTGGAACGAAGAACGAGTTTTCCTCGGAGGACGGTGGACCGTTGACGGACAACGTGGTTTTGAGCAGCGTTCAGCCTTCAGCGGCTAAGACAGTAATTACAGTAGGATTCTTACACTAATTCAAGCGACTTCTCCTGGGAATCCCCGCATAAGCAGCCGCTTTTTTCAATACAAATATCCTCCGGCCATATCATATGATCAATCGAGAAGTTCGATGAAAAGCTGAGGAAGCGTATATAGACTCTTTACTTTTTTTCTGCTTCCGAAGAGAAACGTGGATTCATAAGTGGAATGACTATTGGAGGTGTAAGGCCTGCCTGCCCTGTAAACGATAAAATAGCTGCGCGTAGTACTGGCAGAAGTATTGAAGTACCGCTCTCAGCAACCATTTTTTCTAATGCCTTTTCTTCGAGGGTTTCTTGGCATTCGAAGACACCCTCCATGCTTGCCTTTATCGTAAGATAATCTGTCTCATCGGCTCTACCAAATGCTGTTAGAGTGAGCGCAAGAAGACAGTTCTTCCTACCGTCTTCTTCGATAATTCTCGTCTCTCTACCGAGTTCAATAGATATCACGATCTCATTTTGTACTGGAGTGTAGGAGAAGGAAAACTCCTTTATCAGATATCTTTTCATTTGAAGTATCGCTTGTTCCACTCTATGCATTTATCAAGCCGCCTCACTCGGTTTCCATCTAAAATAGCTTTTATTATTCTTCACCGAAATTACGGGAATATATATAGGAATGTATTTTATTACCTCTCTTGTTATTTCGGTTTTTCTGTCAGTTATTCCAAGATCTACATTCAGTCTTCCTTCAAGACAGGCAGAGATCTTGACAAGAGTCTCTAAGCTAAGATTCTCTTCTCCACGTTCAATATTTGAAACGTATGGCTGCTTAAAGCCTAACAGCTCACCCAATTGTTTCTGCGAAAGACCTCTTTCTTTTCTGTAGTTCATTAACTGACTGGCAACTTGACCCTTAATCCTACCTATAGCGAGAGAATCTTCAACATTGTAGGTCTTGGCAACTTGGTCAAGAAACTCACCGAAAGATGAATTCCTCTTGATGGCCATTATTTCACCCCTTTCGAACTTTGAATCCTTTATTATCGCTCAACCATTTATCCGCCAGACTTTCAGCTTGTTTAACTGCCTTAACATAATCTGCTGAGCTTTTCTCAATGAACACCATAAGCAAAACACAGACCTCTTCAATACCATTGCTGGGAAAAAAACACAAACAACGAACATCAATCCTTTTCTAATCAGCGTAATGCTGTTAATGCTCGTACCATGCAACTTTTCCAGTAGACCGGACTTTCTGACTCCTATAGGCCCATCTCTTTCAAGTACCTCTTCGAAGAAACCAAGCTTGTCCATAACAGGAGCTACCCTATTATTATGCTTGTCCAGAAAATCCAGAAAACAGGAATTGAAGCTTTCTGATCTTATGATTCTCATCGCACACCTCATTTATAACCTATAACTTATGTAATTATGATTCGAGGGAATTACAATCACGGTTGATTAGGTTAAAGTATGCACGTTTATTCTCATTATTCTTCCGCTTTCTCATGCATGCAGTTTCCTGGGCGACAAGAAACGGCATATACTGCACTATTGGCTAGCAGTGGTTCGCGTCTTTGACTGCCAATGTCTCACCAAACCTCAGAGCGAAGAAGCCAAATAACACCCCTTCGCATTCATACATCCCCCAAACGCTTACGCAACTGACCTCGGGTCCGTCCCTGGCAAAAAGAACACTGAAGTGAATTCTTTCACTTCGTGGCCGTTTCTTGCCATATGGTTGCAGTAATCTTCTTGAGTCAGTCTCTGAATGTCTCATGATCAAGCAGTTGGACCTTGACATTTCTTCGCAGGTTTTCCCGGAACCCCTAATGCTAAGGATCTCGTAGGCTCTCTCCCTGATTTTATTGCTATCCTCCTGAATTTAATTACGACACGTCTGTTATTTTACATCACTAAACATTCAGAACAAAATACACTAATATGATGTGATTATTAGATAGTTAGCCTTGTCAAGCCCTTAAACTGACAACAGTGATCGTTTTTGGAAGAGACCGCGGCCCTCTTCAACCTTGCGAATCTCACTTAGTTTGAGGGAAACAATCAAATTGGGAATCGCCTCAGTTCACATGGGAATTCATCAGCAGAACCAGAACCTGCCTACGACTTGCAGAACAAAACTTCTCGTTTGCAGAATGAATGGCAACCATTTCAGCTATGCATCTCACTGGAGAAGAGCCGCCTTCTTCACCTTTCAGAATCAGATGTTAGCCTCCTTTACCAGACAAACCCTTCCAAGAGAAGACTCATCTTTGACAGCAAGAAACCCAAAAGGCGCTGAAGAAGGGCTAAATGAAAAGGAAAGCCAGACGTACCACCGCGTTTTCAAATAACCGCGCGTTTGATTCGTTGAGTGTCTTAAAGACCCAGCCCCAGCTTAGGGTTTTCTTTTGCGGGTCCTGTTTATTGCCCTTCTTTAAGAAAGAAGCTCCTTCCGAAAAAACAGAAGAAATGAAGTAGTCAGGTTTTCAGGTCTTGAATCATTTTCATTTAAATCTAGGAATATCGGCAGGTAGTCCTACTCTCATGAAAAATCTCGCGAAGGCCTGGGCGAGGTGTTCTCTGTACGGAGGAAGCAATCGAAGCCGGTCTCCTTGTCTTCTCAGATGTTCTATCAGAAAGTCATAGTGAACACCGTAAACGTTTCTAAAATCAACTACCAAGAAGTCCTCAGTGAACTTGTCAATTTCGCTCTTGTTCAAGAGATGGAATGCATGAAGATGCCCCCTGCGAAGATCTTCCTTTCCAGAGCTCTTTCTGAAGTGAGGAACTGAATTCTCTATTGCCCTTAAGGGCCAAACCGGACAGACAAGAACCAGGTCAATCTTCTTGTTTGCTAGGTCACAAGACTGACTCATGATCAAAACATCATAAGTAATCACATCGGCCTCGACCTGTTTGTATTCCTCGATCGTAGCTGGTGGAACAATAATTGGGCATGAGTACGAAATCACCTTGCTCTGGCGGCTGGCCTTTCTCAACCGTTCTATACCAGGGATACTCTGCCATCACAATCACCTAGAACAAGTCAACGTCATCCAGTCGATTTGGCTGACCTTTCTTCACGTTTCTAATGGTCAATCTAATCTTGTACTTTGCTTTCGGGGGAAAATGGCCTGGCAGAGGCACAGAATTTCTAGCTTCTCTCACACTGGGAACGATTTCTGAAGTTCCTGTCTCCGAGAACCAGACAGGAAACAATGTATCAAGCACAGTACCAGCGTCGGCAAAACCACTTGATCCGCAACCCGATTCGATTATCCTTGAAGGATTCAATGTCTTGTAGAGTGCTGATTCTGGGAATTGCCTAAACAAGACAGAGGAATTCTCGAAAACTGACGAAGCAGTCCCGTTTGGCAATACATAGGAATCGAATTCTCTAACAGTAATAGCTAACATCACTGAAACCTCCTGAGTAAATCACCTTCAATCAACCCAAAGAACCAATCGTCCGCCAAAGAGTGAGCTTCAGAAACCCATTTCATGATTCTCACAACCGGACTGAGAGCTTCGTCGGAGATCCTTACAATCTGGGTATCCCAGAGCAGAACATCTCTCTCACCTTTCTTGGCTCGCATTACCCGGAAATTAAGTTGACTATCTTCTTCCTTTGTCGGAAAAGCATACCTAAAATCAAATGCAGTAGGGTTCTTGTCTAAACTGCATTTCTCAAAGAGTTTGTTATCTATCCCAGCGTTCACTTTCAGATTCCTCTGCAAGAAGCAAAACAAGTCTTCCGAAGTGTAATCAAAATCTATTGCATCAATATATCTGAGGGAAAGCATATTAACCTTCAGGTTGATGTCTGGATCTGGATAAGACTCGAAGAAATCTTTGATCAAGCGGCTAATCCTGCCTCTGAAATCATCCCACGAATAGTCTTCAGTCGCATTCAGCGTGATAATTCCGGGTCCCAACTGCACCAAAGGCCAACACGCTTGCCCTTTTCGGAACTGGTGCTGAACAACAAAAGGCGCCATTTCATCAGGTATAGAAGCTGATGGAAGCTGTTCGTGAAAAGGATATTCGTCACGAATTCTACTGTATAGGCTCCCCAAGACTATCCTATAATGCGGATCGATTATCGATCCTGACTCCTGGGTTTTCAGAGCCCAGCGCAGCTCAAATATTGCCTCAACTAGAGGTTTGTTCTTAAGAATTGGCCACTTCATGTTAAACACCAATCTCATACAGAAAATACTTGCATTCTGGCTTATTAATATATTATCATACGTTACTTCTCTCCCGGATTTCCAAGCCAATTCCCAGATGATATAAGTCAGCAATTAGAGAAGATCTCGAAGAATTCTGAAGAAGAAAAAGACACGAACCTCAACAGAATTTTTTTCTCTGGAAGGACTGAATTGCAGTCGTCAACCATGTCAAAAGATAGATAATTATCATCAAGATCCAAATAGGGAGAAAAAAAGACTGATCTCAACTCAAAATACGAAGTCCCTATTTTCGAGAAAAGTCAACACTGCCCTTTGACAGCAAGAAACCCAAAAGGCGCTGAAGAAGGGCTAAATGGAAAAGAAATCCAGACGTACCACCGCGTTTTCAAATAACCGCGCACATGATTCGTTGAGTATCTCAATGGCCCCACACTCGATTTGGAGTGTTCTTTTGTGGGTTCTGTTTATTGTCTCATGAGAAAAATGAAATCCTTCTGAAAGAAGGGCCTCTACTGGCGGCTGCCCTGTACAGCGGGGTTTGATTTTCAGTGTCGCCATGTTCTGGCGAAAGACGGTCTCAAGTAGACGAGTACCTAATCAGCAGTAATTATCATAGGATTCCACGCTGATTTCGAGCGGTTTTCTCCGGGAAACCTCGCGCAAGCAGCTGCTTTCTTCAATACAAATATCCTCTGGCTATATCATATGATCAATCTAGATGTTCGATGAAGGCGAGCTAGCTGATATGACCACAGAAGAATACTGATCAGATTATTCCCTATTCTTTTCTTTTTTCTCTGACAAGGTGTTTTTTGAGAGTGACTGAGGCACATTGATCAAAGGTATTCTTATAGGGGGATTCATTCCAGCCTGCGAAGTGAAAGAGATAATAGCGGCCCTAAGAAGAGGGATCAGAGTTGCGGTCCCGCTAATCATGCAAAAGTCTTCGAATGTTTTGTCTTCCATATTCTCGGGAGCTTCAAACCTACCCTTGATTGTTGCATCGAGCTTCAAAGCCATCTTTCTTCCGCTTCGACCCCTGACTTTGACTGAGAGAGACAACAAGCCGAGGAGGCAACCGTTATCGGCACGCCCATATTCAAGCTCTGGATCATGCAGGTCCAGCGAAATTGACATGTTTTTGACCCCCTCCTGGAGAGTAAACGAAAAATCAGAAATTCTGTGCGCCAAGAAACGGAACTCGGCATTCACTGGCTCAGGCACTATTCTTCATCCCTTTGATGCTTTGATTGCCAACGTACTCCCATATTGAGACTCGCTCTTCAGAAGAATCTGGAATCGAAGTATCATCTTTGAAGTCAATCTCAAGAGATACACGACCTCCGAGTTTGTTGACAACGTCAAAAAGCTTTCTTATTGTGAAGTTATAGTCGCCACTTTCGATCTTCGAGACCATTGCCTGGCTGCACTCTAGTTTTTCTGCCAGCTCCTTTTGTGAAAGGGATTTATTCGCCCGATAGTTAATAAGAGCTGCAGAAATATCCGTCATGACTCCAATCAAGTTCAACTCAAATCTCGTGTCATCGTCTGCCGACTCTAACAACAGTTCGCTGTCTCTCTTGAACACAGGCTCTGGATTTTCAGTATTCATTCTTCTCTTTCTATCGCCTTCAACCCATGAAAACATAAACAACTACACCTCCTAAAACTTGCATACATTGAATCCCCGACCGGTCCATTCACAAATCCTCGACTTCAGTCTCTCGATCGCCTTCTCATACTTTTCATCGGACTCATCAAAGAAGACAAGATAAACAATAATCTTCTTATCATTGAAGAAGCAGAAAAGAATCCTTGCGTTTTCTGGATCATTCCTCTTCGTCTCTGTAAGATGAAGAGAATATATTGAATAACTGGTCTTCGTACGTCTCAAAACCTCCAGGCGGGAAGATCTTCGCGGTTTTGCAAGTTCCGTTTTCAGATAATTCTCCCCCGCCTTCTCCAGCAGCTCGGTGAGCAAAAACCTTTTCTTTATCAGATCCTTCTTTCTGGAGGGATTCTTTCCTACGTACTTGTCAAATTCCCTCTGCATTCTTTCGTCGGATAAGACATCGATCTTTCTCTCCATCTTACCTCTATTTATAACTTATAAGTTGTATTATTGTAAGAACGATCCGTAACGATTATTACTCGTTACAACCATCTTGGGTCAATTAATAAGGCATTGCTCGCGATATCAAATGATTTCCATGAGCTTTCGGGATGGTTTAAGTAATCCTCTTGAGTTGATCTCTGGATGTAGAATAATTGGTAAGTTGGACTTCAACATTTCCTCTGCAACTGGTTTTCTCTTCGCGAGAAACCTTGAATATTCACTAAGTTCCATTGATTGCAACAAGCACAAAGCACTTTCTTATTGCGAGATATTCGCAAGTTAATATCTGTAGCCGGGCCAGTTGATCTACTTTCTCTTACTATCGAAAGTTGTTTAAGCAGACGGGCATAGTTCGCCTCAGTTCACATGAGAATTCATCAGCAGAACCAAAACCTGCCTACGACTTACGGAATAAATCCCAACGATGTCAGATATACATTTCATAAACTGTTGTCGAATTTCTTTACCAAGAAGAGATCGTTCTGAACTGAAGACGTTTGTCCCAATGATAGACAATTGAAGTAGCCGGGCGGGCGCCCGGCTTCGGTTCAGCTATGTGAATATGCAGTGGGCAAAACGAATCATGTTACCCTTTGACTGTTTGCTATTCTCCGGAAAGCATCTACTGAATAGGGTTTGCTTTGGTCACCTGCTGCGTACCTGCAATGGTGTGCTGATTTTTTCCCACCCATTCCTCAATAACCTCTCTGGCATCATCAAGATCAGCAATAGTAATCGATTCGCCGAGTTTGTCTTCGTAGAAGTTCTGAAAGCTTGATCCTCTGGAGCTGGAGAGATCGAGGATCATACCTGCTATGATGTATCTTCTGCTTTGCTCTGGTTTGTCGAGGTTCTCGAGTGCCTTGCCTGCAAGAAAGTAGCTTTTCGGAGTCCGGGGATCGAGCCTCAGCAGCTTCTGAGCCCATGCGAGGGCATCGAGAGGCCTGTCAGTATCGAGATAGAGATAAACAAGCTCTTCCACAGCTTTCATGTTGTCTTTGTCTTCCCAAAGAGCAGCCCTGAACATAAGTTCGGATTTGTAAGGCTTCTTTCGCTTCTTGTAGATCTTTCCGAGGAAGACCATTCCTTCTATGTCATTCGGTTTCCTGGAATAATGCTCTTCAATGAGAGACTCTGCAGTCTCTGTGTCATCGAAGAGATAGGCGATATGCCCCAGATCCCACAGCTCTTCCTCGTTCAGAGTTACCCACCTTTCGAACTCGCTCGCAACTGATACGCCTTTCTCAGCCTCAGAAGCGCATTGACTACTTTCTCCATTTAGAACTGTTTCTGAAACACTCTCCTTCTTTGAGAGATCGTTTATTATCTCGCGATAAAGCTTGCCCGCTTCTTTCCAACTTCCATCCAGAAGCAGAGCCATCGTCTTGGTTATTCTGTCTTCCATGATATTTCTCCTTTCTGTAAATTCAGTTGCAAGTTCTGAGTTACAAGTTGCAAGGGAAAACCAGTTCCAAGTTCTGAGTTGTGAGTTGCAAGGGAAAATCCAGTTGCAAGTTCTGAGTTGTGAGTTGCAAGGGAAACCAGTTGCATGAATCGATGATTTCGGCGAAACTTTGATTGATCATCATTCAGAAAAGGAGGTTCTAGCTGTGTCGACATCTTTCAAAGATCTTCTTGTATGGAACGCCAGTATGGATTATGTAACCAGCATCTACAAGATAACTAGAGACTTCCCGGATTCTGAACGTTTCGGTCTCGCTTCCCAGCTCCAAAGAGCAGCGGTATCAGTCCCCTCGAATATCGCCGAAGGCTCCGGAAGGTATTTCAAGAAGGAGTTTGTTCATTTTCTTTATCAGGCTAGAGGATCTCTTCTCGAAACCTTCACTCAGATAGAAATAGCCTTCAGACTTGGTTACATCACTGATCAAGTTCGAGACCAGCTCATCGAGACCGGAGAGGAGATAAGTAAAATGCTCAATGGCCTCATAAAATCTCTCAAAGACTGATCTTTCAGCGGAGCTAGGCTCATGAGCAGTTCTAGATCCCTTCTGTTGTACAGTTCTTCTTTCTTGCAACTGAGAACCTGCATCTTGGAACTGCTCTTAATCTTCTTTTCGTTCTTCTTGCAACT
>NZ_DIMV01000087.1:0-3200 GCF_002425715.1 Mesotoga sp. UBA5557 | reverse complement strand
ACGTTTCGGCCAATCCTGCGGCTGGCGGAACTGCTGCCGGTGGAGGGATCTACACCCATGGAGATACTGTCAATCTTTCAGCTACCCCCAAAGAGGGATACAGGTTCGTCAACTGGACAGAGAATGGAGCGCAGGTAAGTACTAACGCCAGTTATTCATTTACGGCTACAAAGAACAGAACGCTAGTTGCGAACTTCACGACTATAAGTAAAGGAACGATCCAGATAAACAACACCACGATGGATGGTTTTGAGTATATAGACATATACGCCGAAGGTTTCGAATTCGGTGTTGCGGCGATCGAATACGTTTTGAGTTTTGATCCAGCAAAGCTGAATGTAATAGCCATGTCTAACGATGCCGGTCTTGGATGGTCGCTTGCGAACATGATAAGAAACACCGGTGGAATAATCCATTTCATCGCAGGAGGTCAACCCGTGAACCTCGCGGCAAGGACTAAGATAGCAACTATTGCAGTACTTGAGATCTCATCTGGAAGTACAACCATCGGTTTTACTGGCTATGTATATAATGATTCTCCAGTCGAAACTGCGGTAGCCGATGACAGCCAGCCGCCTCAGGTATTCAAGAGTCCGAATATTACTCTGATTCCAGGCACGATAACCATAAACTGAATGGGGTGATCTGATTGAGAAAATTAGCCTATATCACCGTTATGTTGATCTTGCTGATTGCACTTACGGCCTGTCCACCGATAAACAAGAAGCCCAGTGCTTCAGATGTAAGGATCACAGGAGATACCGTTAGCGGGCAGAAAGTAAAGGGAGAATACACTTTTCTGGATCCCGAACAAGAGCCTGAAGGAGCATCCGAGTACAAATGGTATCGTTCAGACAAAGCCGACGGCACTGGTCTTGAGTCGATTCCCTTAGCCACTAAACGTGAGTATTTGCTCACTTCGCAAGACGCTGGTAAATTCATGTATTTCGAAGTCATACCGGTAGATATAAAGGGAAAGGCTGGGGACCCAGTGAAGAGCGCGGCTTCCACCATAGTTGTTGCAGGGCCCTCCTTCGAAATAATCGATACCACTTTAAACAGGAACAGTCTTGGAAGCTTTGTTGTTAAAGCCAATAACTTAGGTGAGATAAACGCCTTTGAAGTTGTATTTGAGTTCGATACGGAGTATCTTACATGTCCCGGTATAGTCCAGTCCCTTGTCGGGGGACTTATAATAATCAAGCAGCCTTCCGAAAGTGTTATTCACGTGGCCGTGGCCGGACTGAAAGATCTCGATGTTCAGAATACGGAGCTGCTGAGAGTATTTGTCAATGTACTTGACAAAGCCGGCAATACGGAGATACTCTTCTCCGAATATGTTAGCGAAGGAAATGTTAAATTCAGTACCGGTGTGATTCCCGAGATTAGTGGACTCGATCTGTCTGATACCGGGATAATCACAATCCAGTAGGGGGGTCTGAGATGAAAATAATGACATACATCGTGTTTATATCTATTGTTGTCACAATGCTTATGGCTTCATGTGTCGGACACTTTCCGAGGTTCGATCAAAGCGGCCGGTATATACTCCAGAGACTTCCAGACGGAGCCGAGCTTTATGTAAGAGAAGGAATAGATGCAATAGAGATAACTCTGGTTGGGGAAGGTCTCAAAATTGAAGATCTATCTCCTCTTCAGGGAGTCTTGATAATAACACGCAGCAACCATTCGGATCTGACCGTAGCCATTTCCGGCTTCAGGAATGTTGATTTCTCCAGGCCAGTACTTCTGATCTCTTCGGAACACGCGGCCGGCATAGCTATCTCGAAGTGTGACACAATCGTTTTGAATCGTATCTCCAATTCTTATTGGAAGCAGAATAGCGTGGATCCAGAACTAATAGGCGATTATAACGGAGACGGCTACATCACACTGTCCGATTTTGCTTCGTTCGCTCCCGCGTATGGCTTCTCGGAAGGTTCGCAAGAGTACGATGAGAAATTCGATGTTGGTGCATCTGAGAAACAATACTCGGGAATCTGGCAGAAAATCTTTTCAGTTCCCGGAGCTCCTGACGGCTCGATAACCCTTGCGGATTTTGCGGTCTTTGCCAACAACTACGGCTTCGCAAATCCTTATCTCGGGACCTGGAATTTCACGGGAACCATAGACTACGAAAGCTCAACATATGGATATGTGAAGGCGACCGGAACCGGTACGCTGGGTATTAGCCAGCAGAACTGGGAGATGTCCGGTCCGGTAGAGATAACGGCCAGCTCAACCTACACCGACGAACACGGGAACGTTAAATCCGAGGAATTCAGTATTGAGATTGATTCGGTGGATATCGAGTTTACCTCCACTGAGATGACAATCACCGGGACTATGGCAAATCCTGTAAATGGTGCTAAGTACGATATACTGATGAAAGGCAAACTCCGCGTAGAAGGCGGCGCTATCTTCGCTGAATCATCTGGTACAGGTGAAGGCTACGGCATATTCCTTCTCAAACCGGTAAGAAAGATAGGCGAATGGACGGCCCACAAATAAAACGAAAAACAGGAGGGGGAAGATGAAGACTCGAATCATAGTTCTTTTCATTGTTCTCTTGGCACTAACACTCGGAGGATGCTTCTGGAATAGACACTTCGACCCGAAAAACGCTCCTGCCGTTTTTGGTACCTGGCAACTTGAAGGCAAAGTGAAACATGACAACACCACAATCAAGGGTACCGGCACAATGAAGATCACTTATCAGGACGGAAACACCATAAAAGGCTGGGGAAGCACGATGCCTCCTGGACTTGATGAACTGATAAAAGTCGATGTCGAAGGCACAGTAACAGACAAACCCGATAATTTTCTCACCGTCACCATGCAGGTACGATATCCGCCCGTGTTTGGGGAGATGAGAGATGTTATACTAAACGGTACGGTCACAGTCACGGCAACCGGCACTCTTATCAACGACGGAAAAATCTACCTCGATAGCCTTGCAAGAGAAATTGGCGAATGGACCGGGACTTTGAAGAAATAGCGGCTCTCCTCTAGAATAACAGGACAATTTCTCCTTTCTTTCACACGATAATTCTTGAAGAACACATAGTGTTTCCATGTTATTGTGGAAAAGAATACCTTTATACTGAAGTCCCCAAACTGAACAAGCAAGAAATACCTATCTGAAATGATTTCAGAGAAATGAAGTGGTTATTTCTGTCTACGTTTTCTGAGTTGTTTCA
>NZ_DIMV01000085.1:0-17250 GCF_002425715.1 Mesotoga sp. UBA5557 | reverse complement strand
CGGCGTCTTTGATCAACTCCGCCTGACCAAGAACATGGACGCGTAGCGTCGGAACGAAGAACGTGGGCGCAGCGCGCCGGAACTAACAAGAAGGAGGTAATCCATTTGAACTGGATAAAAGAGTTAATATCCCTAATCACAATTTTCGCAAGTTATGTGGAGAGTCCCGGCAATGGGGCTGAGAAGAAAGAGAAAGTGAAGCAGATGATAAAGGACGCGCTTCCGGATGAAGAGTGGAAGATCGATCCTGAATTCTTCGACTTCATCCTGGACGTCTTGATTGACCTCGTCGTCATGTTCCTTAACAAGGGACTTTGGAAGACGGCGATGAAGGTATTAGTGAAGTGATTGACCGAAATGAGAAACGTGTCTCAGGATTCAAGAAGAGCAGAGCAATAAGAAGAGAACTACCCCTCGAATCAAGATCGGGGGGTCTCATTCTTGGTGTGAGTAGCAGTATCATTTTTCTTGAACAAATACGTGTGCAACGGAAGTGAGATACCATTCTGGAGTTTGGTTTAGCTTAAGGTGTTAGGTATGATTAAGGCTTGGAGTGGAGTTGTGATCAAGTTTTTCCTGAACTTAGTCATACATTTCAGAAGCAATATGGTGACAGAGTAACAGCTTGCAAAAAACAATACGAGAATATGATCGGACTTCTTTTTGCACGTCCTGATTTACAATTAGCTAGAGAACAAACAAATAATAATTCCAAGCCTTGAATACTACCATTATCGTTCTGGTGATAACAATGATTTTTTCTGTGCTGGCAACAGCTGTTACATTCATTAGAATGATGAAATACAATCTATTAATCGGTGAGCTGTGGAAATTCAACCCATTGGCCTTTAATCAATTTGCTGGAAACACTAGTCCTCTTCACGGAATAAGAGGATTCGCCGTGCTTGAAAGAAGACGTTCACTTTCCAGCGGGTTAGCTAACTCAATTATCTCGCGTCTGCCTGGCAGTTTCGGATCGGCGATCCTAAGGTACATCATGTTCATTGGTCGCAACCTGGTTCCCAGAGGAGGATAGATAGATAATGATCTCCTAAACACTATTTTGGCAACCAAGTTTCTTGCTTCGATTTGCATACCAGGCAGGTATGCCGCAGTCTTTGAGCTCTTCTAGAGGACAATCAATTGAGAAATCGCGCCTTTTGATGATATCGCGTTTTCTTTCATGTTCGAGATCAGACCCCAGCTACCCTAGCTGTCACAGGGTTCTGAAACTGGTTTCCATCAAGAGCCTAACACTCAACCATCGATTAACGTGTCTCCCGAAAACGTGTTCTCTTCTGATTCAACAATGGAGCTCGGCTTTAGCCAAGTGTTATCTGGCTTAGCAATTAATCTAGCGTTTTTATATGCCATATCCAGCGTTATAATCGTTGTTGCTTCATAGCTATTCACTTTGTCTGAGTCACTACTTCGTAGGGGATTTAACACTAATGCAAAATCAGGATCGCGAGAAAGATCTCCCGATAGAAATATTGGCATTAGGAACTGTATCTTTCCAGAATAGAACTGAGGAACAACCAGCTTATAGTTGCGTTTGGCTAGCATCTTTGTTCTTTCGATAGCAGCCATTAGCAGTTGTCGAAGTTGGTGGTCTGATTCTTCTTGAAGCTTTTGTGGAAAGCGGTCTCTATTGTCTCCGATGATATGAAGCATACCTTTAGCATCGGAGTGAACATCGCGATCTGGATTGAAGAGAACATCTTCTATTCTCTCAAAGAAGCTCGGAATCTCAGGAACCCTTGAGAAGAGCTGTCGTACTCAACCCTTGATATGCAGACCTCGGGACGCTCGTATCTGGGGTATATGAATTGTTTATCCATTATCCTAGCAATTATGTAGATCTCACTGACTCCGCTACCAATGGACGACACATCGAACCTATTTGCCAACAATCCTGTGTTAAAGGCCGAAAGTCCCTCATTCTTATTGGATACGATTTTCTCCTCACTTTTCGCTCGATAATATGTGTTCTCAATGTAAGACTTCAGTATTGAGTGCCTAAAGTATTCATGATAGAAGTCCCAATCTTCTGGCATTGCTATCTCAAGTATTCTATCTAGGAATTCCTCCAGTTTGTTTCTACTTCCAAAAACAATGTCTCCGAGATAGGTTTTGGATGTTTTTTCGTAGAAAGCGTGATTCAAGTGAGTTGTGTCGAACCAAAATAGACCATACCACTTCTGGGTCTTCTGAGCGATCGAATATTTTTCGTTTTCCGAGAAAACGCCAAAAAGGGTTGCTTTGGATCCTGCGATTTTAACTGGAAACAGCGCATAGCGGCACGCCGGTTCAGATGACCATGAGAAATCGTCTCCCTGAGCACAAGGAATCCCATCAATGTCAAAGTACACAATTTCGGATCTCGCTGAACATTCCCTAAACTGTTCCTCGACTTCTTCAAAAAGACTATCTATATCCCGTGATGGAACTCCGGCAAGATGCTTCAACATCTCCAAACTCTTTTCGGGATCACCAAAATAGGCAAACTTACCAATTTCACTTCCAGATAATCTCATATTCTCCCCCTTTCCATCCTGACTTAGGCAATACGAAACACTATGCGAATCTATTATTTATAGATCAGTTCAACAATCATCACACTCCCAAAACAACCTCATAATCAAGGATTTTCTTTCGCTCTTTCCAGCCAGGCATGTGTGTACTCAAGAAGTCGTAGAATTCTCTATTGTGCCCCGCATAGATGAAGTGCACAAGTTCATGGAGCATTACGTATTCTATGCAGGGCTGCTTGGCTTTGTAGAGGTAGTAGTTCAGCGTGATGATTCCCTTCTTTCTGTTGCAGCTTCCCCAGAGTGTTTTCATCTTTCTGACCATTATTGTGGGCCTTTGGTATCCATACTTCCCAATTATGGGGTAGAGCTTGTCAAGCAGACTTTCATAGAGACTCTTCTGCTGTCTCCTTATCCAGACCTCAAGTTGTCTTGAGAGCATTTCCTCATCCTTTGGATCTGGTGTGTAGATGAAGAGCTTCGCGTCTTCCTGAATTACATTCTTCTGCCGGGATTCTCGAACGATAATCATGATTTGCTCGCCTAGAATCCTCACAGTGACCCCGCTCTTTATGAAATTCAGTTTATCGTTAGCATTACTCTCTCTGAAAAAGCCTAGTTTACCTTCAATCCAATCTCGTTTCTTCTCTACAAACTTCTCGATCCACTCAAGGGATACCCCGTGAGGCGCCGAAACAGAAACCTCTTCGTTGGGGAAGACTTTCAGCCTTACGTTTCTCATCTGTCGTCTTATAACGGCAACTTCTATTTCTTTGTTGTTATTGAGTTTCAGAGTTATCATTTCCATCAGTACCTCTTCTTTGCTACTATAAGCAGCTTGTCTAGAATGAGATCTATGATATCCGTCGAAACCTTTAGTCCATGCGCTTCAATGAAATCGAAGATGAGATCGTCGAGTTCCGCCATGATCCTCTTGTGCACTGTTACATTGTCACGCCAATCAATTTTTGTATTTCCAGTTATTGCCCGTTTAATTCCCTGGGAGAGAATGGCAATATCCTCTTCGATTGCTTCGTTCGCTTTTAGTCCTGAGTGCTCCTGTAACTCATGTAGCACTGTACTGTAGAAGGCTTTCGAGTCGCTGTCGTTGTCTATCCGTGCAGGATATGACTTTCCAGATCGACCTTCTCGGAGATCTTCGGCCAGCTTCTCCATATTTGCGAGGTATTTCTCAGTGTTTCTTTCTTCTTCGTATCTGCGAATTGTCTCTTTTATTCTCTCCGAGAACTCCATGTATATTGCTGGGTCATCGTGTTCTCTCGAGCTTATCTCCGCTATCATTCTGGTCTTTATGGCATCGGCTTTTGACTTGCTGTCAGCAAGCGATTTGAGTTGCTCATCCATTTTCGCTTTGTACATTATGTCAAGCGGTTCCTGTACAGTCCAGGCATCATTTGCCATCACGTATTTGTTCAAAAGGTTCTTGATCTTGTCGTCGTATTCCTTTGTGCTCATTTCTCCACTATCATCATGAATTAAACTGACGGAATTTCTAAGTTTAGTGAAGAAGAGCAGCTCACGCCTGTACTCCTCTGCTTTCTCTACTCCGACGAAGTTGAAGAACTCGTAACTCGAAAAGAGAAGATCGACCATCTTTGAGTACTCTTTGAGCCTTTCGTAGAATTCTTTCCGGAGATCGTCTTTCTCAAGACATTCCTGCCAAACGCTAGTCCGTCTCTCATCAATTGGGATAGAAGGAAAGAGATTGAGAAGGTTATCTCTCACTCTAAGCAGTTCTCTGCTGTTTTCCTGAGGTCCGCTCAGTACATCCTTTATATCGTCCTTATCGAACTGATTCATCCCTGACTTTTCATCTGAATAAAGGTCTAGCGCACCGTGAAGCTTTTTGAAGATTCCATAGTAATCGACGATGAGCCCGAAGTCCTTCCCAGGATAAACACGGTTAACCCTTGCTATTGCCTGCAAGAGGTTGTGATCCCGCATGGGTTTGTCTACGTAAAGAACAGCCGCTATTGGGGCGTCGAAACCCGTAAGAAGTTTATCTTTCACAATGATGAGCTCAATATCATTGTCTTCTCTGTTGAAGGTGGTTCTTACGTATTCTTCGTATGTCTCCGAATCACCGTGAAGGGGGATCACGATTTTGCTGAAGAAGCTGTTTATTTTCTCTCTGCTCGAGTTCGAAAGATCATCGTCATCGCCCTCCCTGGTATCCGAAGGGCTTATTACTACCGCTGAGTTGAGATCTCCGAGACTTTCGAGTTCGTGATACATATCGATCGCAGAAGCTCTGGAGGAGCAAGTCAGTATCGCCTTGAAGCCTTTTGGCCGACAATAGTGTATGAAGTGTTCGTACACGTTCACTGCAACCATTTCCAACCTCTTTGTTGTCTGTGAGAGATGGAAGAATGTACTGTACTTCTTCTTGAGTTTCTCTTTCTCTTCTTCGCTAAGTGGGGCGGTGACGTATTTGAGAATCTCATCAATCTTCGCGTTAGAAATTCCCTGAGGTATTATTCTTCCTTCATACACAAGCGGAACCGTAACCCCATCGCTGATTGCGTCCTCCATCGTGTAAGAATCTATGAGGGGTCCGAATTTGTCATAGGTGTTCTTCTTTTCCTCTTTGATCAGTGGTGTTCCCGTGAAGGCGAGTTTTACTGCATTCGGAAGCACCACGTTCATATATGTATTCAGTCTCCCGTAGTGGCTTCTATGACCTTCGTCGATAATCAGAAACATGTTCTTGTTTTCTTTCCTGAAGTTCATCTTTATGGCTGTCTCGAATTTGTTAACGATGGTAGTAACTACAGTCTTTCCGTCGTCCTTTATGAGAGAAACCAGACCACGGCCCGTAGTTGCCCTTGTCGGATGCATCTTCGTGTTGCTGAAGTTTTCAAGTATCTGCTTGTCGAGGTTCTTCCTGTCAGTAACGAGTATGAAACGTGGATTCTCGAAATCTTTGTCACGCTGGATCATTTTGACGAGCATAATCATGCTTATAGTCTTTCCCGAGCCCTGCGTATGCCAGAGCACCCCGTTTTTTGTTCCCTTGCCGTCCTTCATTTTGATCCTGTCCATGCATTTCTTGACGGCGAAAAACTGCTTGTACCTGGCTATCTTCTTAATATTGGCATCGTATATGATGAAGCTTCTGGTAAGCTGCAGCAACCTTTCTCTTGACAGAAGAGAAACTGCCGCCCTGTCTTGCTCTACTATCTTTCCATCAGGGGAGCACTTCTTGCAGAGTTCTTCCTGCCAGTCCTTCTGCTCTTCCTTCCATCTGTTGAAGTGTTTTTCAGCAGTTCCGCATGTGCCATACAAAAACTCGTTCGAATTGGTTGCTATTACAATTTGAGCGAACTTGAATAGGTGGGGTATGTAATCAGGGTGCCAGTTTCTGATGTTCTGTCTTACTCCCTCGATTACATCTACACTTGACTTCTTACATTCTATAACTACAAGGGGGATACCGTTGACAAGAAGCACAATATCCGGCCGTGCAAACTTGCCGTTTGGCCTCTCTACTTCGAACTCGTCAGTTACCTGCCAGATATTGTTTGCAGGGTTGTCGAAGTCGATGTACTTGATATCGAAAGACTGCATCGCTCCGTCTGGAAGAGTCTGCTCCAGGCTTTTTCCCATGCAGAGAAGATCATATATGACTTTGCTAGTCATCATTAGGCCGTTGGTGATGGGAGCGTCTAGCTCTCTAATAGCCTTGCCTATGGACTCACTTGAAAAATGTAGCTTCTCCCCCTTGTAATCAAAGATCTGTCTTCCGAGAAACTTGACCAGTTCGTCTTCAAAAATGACCTTACTCTTGCTTCCGCGTTTCTCTTCGGCCACGGCCCTTGGAACGTATTCATATCCCAGCTTCTGGAGGAGCTTTATCATCCTCTCCTGGCTCTCCGGTCTTTCGTTGAAGATTCTGTGGTCAAGCATAAGATCCACCTTCACTACTCTCGGATTCTATTTTCTTTCTCAGATTCTTGAGACTTTCGTAGATCTCATCATACAAGACTATCTCGACGTTTTTCAGCGAATTTCGGAGTATTCGGAAGTCCTGCTTCATTGAATCGTTTTCAAGTTCCTTGCTGTGCCCAACTACAAGTATTCCACAAGGTCTTACAACAGTAACGCAATGACCTCTCTCAACTTTTATATCCCTCTCAATTGATAGAGCCTCTGCTGATGCTAAGAATACATACTTTTCCAACTGACTTATCGCGGCAGCCATTTCAGTGCTCCAGTAGTAATTGCTGTGGCTTTTGTCATACTTAAGCAGCTTCGTACTTGGCTTCTTTATCTCATAGATATCCACAAAACCGTAAATGTCATGCACTAGGAAGTCAGGCATGGAAGTCTTTCCGGTTTTGAGATTCTGTTTTGGAACGAAATCGATATATCTGGAATCAAAGATGAATATGTTCTGCTCAAAGAACCTCTGCCATGTGCTTTCATTAGTTTTCTTCTCAAGTTTATTCTCAAAATCAACCAGAAGATTATCCAGAGTTATCTCCTTAAGCTTAAGCACATTTCTCTCTATGAAAGGCTTTTTCGTTATCTTTCTTTCGAGAATCTTCATATAGAACGATTCTACTTGCTTTAGTTCTTTAGGTGTAAGTTTATCTACTATGGTTTCATCTAGGGACTTAATCAGCGCCTTTTTTGTTGACGTCAATACATCTAAATTGTCATCGAAATTCGAAAGCTCCGGGAAGCGATTCACAAAAAAGTCAATGATTGAGTGCTTAGCGTTCGTTTTGCCCTCCTCGATGTACTGTCTTGATCTATCCCTTATTCTCTGCAGGTCTCTTTCGTTAAGAATCAGTTTATAGCTACCAGCTCCTGTGGGTTTCAGCAAGGTTTGATTCGCTTTCGTAATCCTGAATTCGCTGATTGTTGCTTCTTTGTTGTCCAGGAACGCTCTTATCGCATCAGTGAAAAGATATCCGAATTTGTAATCAGTAAATCCGCCACCTACTGAATAGAACCCCTTTGGAATATTCTTCGTCCCTTCGTAGATTATCTCTTTGCATATGAAGTTCTTCGGCATCATGTAATGAAGTACCCCATCTTTATCGAAAAAAGCAAATACTTCGCTTCTCTTCATGAAATAATCGTAGTCTTCTTCTTTTATCTGAAAATCATCACTGATTTCTGGAAACTCGTCCTGGATGTCTTCAATGCGTACTCTTCGGGTTTCTTCTGGCAGATCGTTTGGGTATTTGACTTTGAAAGTTAGGAACGTATCTGTGGCTTTTAAGAATTGCAAAACCATCTACTCGCCCCGTCTATTTCTTGTCTCTCGGGGGACACGGATCATTTCCGTAGCTATTTCCAGCCCTTATTTTGCCATCTTTCCCGTGGATCTTTGTGTCTGTCTTCTGGTTCTTTGCGATTCTCTCAGCAATCTCTTGTGCTTCAGCCTGGGTGTCTACTATCCTTGTCGGTTTCTTCGCGCCGCCTTTCTTAACCTGCCATTTGTCACCTAATGGAGTGACATGAATGCTCTTTTTACCCATAGTCGATCCTCCTTTCAGGCTTTAATTCTCACAATTCCTGTCAACAACAACTGCATAAGCGATTTTTTCTTTAGCTCCCATTGTTCGAGGTCTTTGTTCAGTAGATCAATCTCTGTGTCAGCGGTTGAGAGGATAGAAGAGACTGCTTTCTGAGTTTCAGTGTCTGGGATATAAACCTTCAAGTATTTGAGATTCCTTTTACTTAGCCCCTTAGCAGTAGTTCCTGTAGCTAATTCCTGAAGCTTTCTCTGAAAGATATTTGACATAAGCAAATGTTTTCCAAAGATGCTGTTTACAGAATCTTTCAATCTCAAAGCAACCACTCTTTGACCCAAAATGTATTTTCTGGTCTCTTCAACCAGAGCTATATTTCCAAGAGGGGCTTCAGTTGTCATAATGATGTCTTCTTTTTCAATCTTCTCATTCTTCATCCATCTGTTAAATACATCTTCAGAGTAGTAAGTTGTTGGGAATGTGAAGTCGATTTTGCCCATTCTTACATTATGTGCTGAAAGGCCTGGAATATCTCCATCTGACGAGTCCTGCTTTGGTGTCTTTCCTCTCTTGTCAATTATCAACTTGCAGATCTTCTCTAGCCCTGTTATCTCCCAATCATGAGAGATAATTCCAAGTTCAGTCTTTCTATATCCTTCAGGCACTTGTCCGTTTCTTATCTGCTCGATTCGTTTCTTGAGTTCTTCGAATGGTGTTTTGTTCTCGATATCCTTGACACGGATCATGCCTGTTAGCAACGTCTGCATAAGCCATTTCTTGACCTTTTTCTTCTCTTCTATCAGTTTCTTCTTCAGTTCGATAACCCTGTCGCACGTTGATAAGATCTCAGCTATTTGCTCTTGTTCATTTGTGCATGGCAATGCTATCTTCAATATTTTAAGCTGTTCTTGGTTGATATTTGTATTTGCACTTACAGTGCTCTTCCTCAATAACTGATCTCTGAAATATGTAGAGTCAAAACAATATACTTTATATGAACCAACCAATGAATCTGATAAGCATCTAAATCTAATTAGAAATCCACTAAATACTGTGTCCGATAAGTCCTCTGTTACGTAAGCAGTTAATCCCACGCCTTCTTTCTTCACAGAAGATCGTACAAAGATAATATCTCCATTGCGCAAAGAATAGCTGGCTCGTTCTTGTTCAGAGCAGAAGACCAAAGTAGATATTTCACTAGTACTCGATATGCATTTGCTGGCGAAAACATCATCAAGATTGACCAACGGATAACCATTACCAAACATATCTTTGTCTTTGTTGATCCCATTCTTCAAGCTGCCTAGATCTTCCAGTTTCTTGATTCTCCAGTCTATAGGGATAATATGATAATCTACTAAATTCTTATACCCCTCGGGCACCTCTCCCCGCCTGATTTGCTCTATCCGCTTCTTAATATCTTCCCTCATAGCAGCCACCTACAAGCCCAACGCTTTGAGATATTCGTCCATTTTTTTCTGCACTTCTTCAAGCTCGGCGTTTATTTCTCTTATGTTCTTCTGTACCGCTTCTATGTCAATGAACTCCTCCTGTTCGAAGGTATCTACGTAGCGAGGCATGTTGAGGTTGTAGTCGTTTTCCTTTATCTCTTCGACAGTTGCAACGTGGGCAAACTTCGGGATGTCATTTCTATCAAGGTAGGCCTTCACTATCTCTTCAATATGCTTTTCTTTCAGTGTGTTCTTGTTCTTAGCCTTCTCGTAGTGGTCCTCTCCTGAGGCGTCTATGAAGATTACGTCGTTCCTGTCTCTGTTCTTCTTGAATACCATTATGCAAGCAGGAATCGATGTTCCGAAGAAGAGATTTGAAGGTAGCCCAATAACGGCATCCAGAAGGTTATTCTTGATCACCTGTTTCCTAATTCGCCCCTCTGAAGAGCCTCTGAAGAGAACTCCGTGAGGAGCAACTGCGGCTATCCTTCCTTGCTCAGACATGCTGTGAATCATATGAAGCAGGAAGGCCCAATCACCTTTGCTGGCAGGGGGTACGCCCCAGTCGAAGCGGTGGTATTTGTCAAGAGAGGCCTCCATCTTGAACTTCTTGCCGTTTCCTGCGTTCTCACCGCCCGGATTGAAGCCCGATGCCCACTTATCCTTTGAGAAGGGCATATTTGCAACGATTACATCGAAGAGCATAAGGTTACCGTTTTCGTCCAGATGGAGCGGATTGGCAAGAGTATCGCCCCAGGCTATCTTTGCGTCCAGAATCCTGTGAAGATACATGTTCATCTTTGCCATTGAGAGGCTTGAGCCATTGAGTTCCTGCCCGTAGATCTGAACCTTGTCCATTTCTTTTCCCGATCTCTTGGCTGCGTGGATTAGCAGAGAACCTGAACCGCATGTGGGATCGTATATCCTGTCATTAGGTTTTGGTTCAACAAGACGGGCCATAAGTTCGGAGACCGCCGTAGGGGTGAAAAAGCTTCCCGCCTTTTTTCCGGCTCTGCTTGCAAACTCGCCGATCATATATTCATATGCGTCGCCTATGACGTCTGCGGGAATCTGTCCGGGATTTGTTTGTATCTGTGAAGGGCGTAAATCGAGGTTTACAAAATCGTCTAACAGTTCTCTCAGTATGGCGTTTCTATGAGGCTTGTTTCCCAGAAGACTCTCACTGTTGAAGTCTATGCTTCTGAAAACACCGTTGAGCTGCTCGAAGTTTTTATCTTCTATACCTCTCAAACAGGCGTTGATTAACTGGCCAAGGTCGTCGCTATTCTTGTTTTTGTAGAGGTAATCGAACTTATGCTCGTCGTCCATAACAACCGGAAGCCTTTTTAGTTGACGTTCTAGTCTTACATCGTCGTCATAATTGCTTTTGAGTTCTTCCAGTAACTCTGTGTGAGTATCGCTCAGATACTTCACAAAGAGAATCGAAAGAACGAAGTCTTTGTAGTTGGCCGCATCGATCGTGTCCCTGAAGGTGTCGGCTCCTCTCCATAATACGTTTTCAATGTCTTTTCTAGTCGTCATCTGCCTCTCCCCTCACTTAGCGCTCTGATATATATAGATTTTATGTGATCGCTTTCTTTTTCCGAAAGCCTCGAGAGCAAGTCCCGCTTTTGCTTGTTCAGAAACCATAGTTCTCCAAGGATCTCCTGAGTCTTCAAATCTGGCAAGGGGATCAAAAACTCATTCAGCTCCTTCTTGCTTACCGAGTGCATGGTCATTCCTCTTTCCGTATAATGTTTCAGAGCTTCAAGTCCTCTAAGCTCAAGATATCCAGCTAGAAATGCTGGGACAACGCTTCGATGACAGCGAATAATCAACATGTTGCTCGAAACAACTACGCCAGAGATTTCACTCGTGACTAACGTTACAAAGTTAGGACTGACTCTCTTTATAAGTAAATCACCCCTACGGACTAGATTATGATCTCCGACCTCCGTCTCAAGATTTACGGATTCAAGCCTTTCGAAGTCGTTCGAATCATCCAGGTCAGCTGGGGTCACTATGTGATAAGTGAACTCCCCCGACTTCTTGCCTCTAACCTCATTTATACCGATTATCACATCGGCAATTTGCTCAAGCTTTATCCCAGTTATCCTCATTTGTAGCTCCCAAATAGAAACGAAATCGACGTAAGTTTTCAGCATGGATCAACGTAATCTATTATCGCTAATTTCTTACACTCGGAGCTTGTACCAATCGACGCTCATCAGGCCCCTTTTAACAGAATCCTTTGTTAAGACTTTTCTTATGGATTGACTCTCATCAGAAAACAATCGACTGAGTGCTAAAATGAACTGATAGGTCTCAGGAAGCGACTGCCAATCTGTTATTAGTATAGCACAATCCAACTACAACTGAAGCAATATATAAATTGTAAGTGTCTTACGACAGTCCATCGCTTGACAAACTGTGTAAATAGTAGTATCATTCTTAATAGAAATCCTAGAGCTGGGGCTCCAGGATTTGAGAAACGAGTTTCGTGCAAATAAAACTGTCACTACGAGTGTACTGGATATCCTTCTCCAAATCACTCTCTTTCCACACACTTCTCCAGACTCAAATGAATCTTACTCGCATGAAACTCCTTAATTGGGGGATTATCTGAACAGAATTGAATTGATAATCAAATACCAGTGTGGGTCTTTCTTTCTTATGATTTACAAACAATTATCTTAAGGATATGTGAGAGATCGTAAATCCAGCGAATTAAGGAGGACAAGATTGCTAGCAAAACTATTGATCGTTTTGGCGATTTCGATTGTTGTGTTTCTTCTACCCTGGAGTTTTGGTCAGTTAGTAGGTTCCTGCTTCATTAGTGCTTCCATCAGCTGGGCATTTGCGTTAAATAGTATACAGTCAAATAAGCTACTTGCTATCATTTTGTGTTTTTTCTGCAAAAGAGTTCGTCTATCTGTTTCATATCTCTTCAAAATTGAATTGGATGGGAAATATCTGCTGGTCAAAGGTCATAGAATTCAGCATCAATATCAACCAGTTGGTGGAGTATTTAAATACAAAGAAGGTGCTCTAGGAATTCTTGACGAGCTTAAGAGAGAATCTGACGACAAACTGGCTGTTGATGAGACTAGCAAGAACGATCTTAGGATCTATATCTCCGGCAGCAAACTCTCTGGTTTCTTCAAGTGGTTTGACAGCCGCAAGTACAGAGAATTATCACCAGAGAGAGAGCTTCGTGAGGAGCTTTTCGTTCCTGGTATTCTAAGCGATTTTTCGTCGACAAAACCTGATTTCTATCAATTGATTGGAACTAAAATCACTTTCAAACATAAGTGGCTTTCAGTTCTGAAATGTCACGAACTTCTTTATGCAGAGATCTACAGCTTAGATATTACCCAGAATCAATGGAATGAAGTTGGAGCTCTAATGAAGAAGGAAGATAAAAGAATTGGGTGGTTCACAAAAGAAGAGATAGTAAAAAGGGGAATATCAGAAAAGAACTTCGGAGCCATAATTTCTGAGCATTCACAATGGATTCTGTGAGGAGTGATGAGTGTGCTGTATGAAGCTTATTTTGTTACTTCAAAACCTGTAATGGATGAATTACTCCAACGTATTGGAAATGAACTACAACTGCCGCAAACAAAAAGAGAAAAGGCAAGTCAGACCTATGATGCAATTTTCAATTTCCTTGATAGCGATGAAGATCTATTTCAGGGGAACGATATCGATGTCTTTCCGCAAGGCTCCTACAAAATAGGCACTACTGTAAAACCTTTGTCTGGTGAGGAGTATGATCTTGACATTGTGTTGAAGATAAAACAAATATGGCATTCCGATTTGAGCCCAAACGTTTTGCTTGATAAGCTTTACAGGAAATTCAAGGATAGTGATAGATACGCCGACATGGTAGAGAAAAAGCGAAGATGTGTTCGCATCAAGTATGTTGATGACTTTCATATGGACATTCTACCTGCTTACCCATTTGCGAATATTGAGTCAGAAAGACTGCGAGTTCCGGATAAGCAACTCAATCATTGGGTGCCATCTGCTCCAAGGCTATATGCAAAGTGGTTTGAAGATCGGTGCATTAAACTGCAGAGAAAGATTATTGAGGTAGCTCAGCAGGAACCACTGCCTTATGACATTCCGTTTGAAGTCAAACCCACTCTCAAACGTTCAGTACAACTTATAAAGAGACGAAGAGATTTCTATTTCTCAACGAAAAATGATGAAGCGCCTAGGAGCATAGTTCTGACAACCTTGGCTGGTATGTACTATCAGGATAAGGGTTCTTTGTTTGATGATATGGGCCATATTCTTGACTCAATTCTTTCCAATGTGTGCAGTCTGCAGTCTCCTCCCGCTGTTTTTAATCCTATAGAAAACGGAGAAAACTTTGCAGAATCTTGGAAGGCTAATTCTGCTGAATTCAGGGCCTTTAAGGAATTTGTCTCTGATTTCGCGAATCGGTGGAAAACCCTTAGCTCTATTAGGGGAATCAATGATATATCTAGACATCTTGAAGAGATGTTTGGTGAGACTGTGACAAAAGAAGCTTTGACCAAATACTCTGAAGACATTCAGGCACTTAGGGAAGCGGAGCGTCTGACTATGGGAAACGCAACAGGTAATCTCAGTAGTGTGGGGGATTCTGAGCTGAATTCAACTACTGTGAGGAAGAATACATTCTTTGGAGAGAGCAGGTGAAGAAGAACATACTGAAACCCTTGACAATTATGGAGCAATACAGCCACCTGAAACAAACATTCCCAGGGTTCAAATGTATAGCTAAATGCGGTGAACTGAGAATAAGCGGGCAAATATCTCCCACAACGATTTCATCAACGTACACATTCACATTGAACTATCGTCTCCAATCACGCCCTAGAGTCCGAATTACTAAACCACAACTGGAGAAATCGGATGGGAGAAATCCTCCTCATTTGTTCTCTGATGGATCGCTCTGCCTATATTATCCGAAACACTATGAATGGAAACCAACTATGCTTATTGGTGAGACAATAATCCCCTGGACATCCCTATGGCTTTTCTATTATGAAGTCTGGCTTGCTACAGGTACATGGTTTGGCAAGGGAGTACATCCAACTTCAAATAAGAAGAGAGACCGTACTCCCTTAAAGACCAAAGCCTTCCGTACCATAAGACCGGGTAGGTTTTCATGAAATACGGTTATCTAGTAACTGGTTTAAGCGTTCCAGAAGGCAGCAAAGACCACAAGAGCACCTATATTATGCGTAGTGGTCGCAAAGTAACACAGCATTATCTTCGAGCTTCTCGGAAAGCCCTCAAAGCGATAGGATGTTTATTGAAGACAGTTCTTGTTGTCGATGAGCAAGGTAACCCTTTTTTGGGTAACGAAACTCATTCAAGACGTCATGTGATTGTCTTTGGTGATGGCGAGGAATCGGACAACCTTTCTGAAAGGATCGCCGATGCATTCCAGGGAGCATTTCTACTCTCGATGGGTTCTCTACCTCACGAAGAGCCTTTTTACTTATTCAAGTTCCCTCTGAACTTAATAAACACTAAGAGCATTCTGCATCTTCAATCTCTTATGCGATATCATACGGAGAATATTGAGTACTTTGATCTCTTAAGCTTCGAGACAATTATGCATAACAGTCTGGCTATTGGCGAAGACAGACTCAGATACATCTTTCAGTTGGTGCCTGTTTTGGTCTCCAGTGAAAAGCTTCTTCTGAGCGCTGGTTTCCTTGCAATGAGCCACAGAGACTTCTGTATGCCGAGAGCTACAGAAATACTGAGTGATCCTGGTTTCGTGCCGCCCACCAGATTTGAGAAATGCGCCTTTGAAAATGCTCTTCACAATGCCTATAAGTCAGTTGAGGTAATAATTGGAGATCCCCCAAAAAAGGAAAACAAGCTCCTTGAAAAGTTTGCAAATGCAGGGATTGATCCACTTAAGAAGATGAAGAAGTACGATAGTGATACTGGAAATTACGTTGATAAGTCTTATCATGAGCTCATAATAGAGTTCGAGAGCTTCAGGAATAAATATTCGGCCCACGGATCAACCAATCTTGAAAATAGAAAGATTACGATTATAGAATTGTGGAATTATCAATCCCTCGCATGGAACATTTTCTGGACTGCCCTTGAGTTTCAGCAAAGGAAATTGAAGGAAGGCAATCCAACATGACAAAAGTTTACGATCGTCTCTACGTTGGTTCTGAAAGAGATTGTTTCCATTCTAGACCGGAATGGGCTGTGGTTCATGCGTGCAAGAATCCATGCCACGTCAATGCAGTTGGGTACAAAGGTTCACTACCAAAGAACCACCATAATTACCTTAGTCTCGAAAGAGGAGCTAATCTCTATCTGAACATTGTCGATCCAGATATTCCTCTTTTCATGCCTCAGACCTTTGTTGATTTCATGAACTTCTCCCAGAAGCATTACAGCGAAGGCATGAATCTACTGATTCACTGCAATCTTGGTGAATCAAGAGCTCCCTCTCTGGCACTGCTTTTCATGGCCAAGGGGCTGCACGTGATCTCCGATAGAAGTTATGAAGAAGCACAAAAGGAGTTTCAGCTGATCTATCCCGAATACATGCCCGGCTTGGGTATCTCCAGGTATTTTACCGAGAACTGGAACGAACTGGGAAAAGAAACCTGATTAATGCAAATTGCGTGGAGTTATCAGTAAGTGGTATGGGATGTTATGAGTGAAAGATCTCAACACAGCTATGTATGCTCCAATTTGATCGATAGTATATGTGATTCGCGAAATTGGTATGTGACATCTGCTAATAAACATTCGAGACAATTCTGGACTAAGAAATAGAACCTCTTGAAATGGTGATTGTCAGTCGGGAAAGCAGCCATTTCGGCAGTATACTTACGCGAGGAGATGAAAGAACGGCGGACAAGACGAAATTCGAAAGATTCAAGAAGTGGTTTCCTGAGCAGAGGGAATATCTAAGCATAGTTAGGGACCCGGATTGTCAAGGTTTCCCAGATAGGATTCTTCTGACAATAATTGGAATAAGCAGAAAGAATCTGAAACCGTATACTGAAGATCTTTTCTCTCTTTTTAGAGATAATCAGGAATTCTCAGAACTAGTTAATGGCATTCAGGCTTACAATGAGTTCCAGGATATTCTGGACATCTCTATCAATGCGGAACTTGATTTCAAACCAAGGACCGCTGCTGAGATCCTGCGAATGCATGTATGGAACAGGCATTACTGCTTCCATGAGAGTCTCTTGTATTTGCGCGACAGCATATCGTCATGGCTGGACGGGAATATGCTCGCTTCCTTGGCATTGTTGAGACCATTTCTGGAGCTTTCTGTCTTGCACATATACCGACATGTAACTGCTGACAAGAACGGGCACGAAAAGCATCTCGAGTGGGTTCATGGAAAGAAGAACAAACCTAACTTTCATGCAATGGTTGACTTGAGTATAGAACACATGGCAGCGGCAGAATTCTGCAATACTGAAAGGCTGAATCTGTTGAAAGAATCGCTTAAAAAGGCATTCAAAAGCCTCTGCGCTTACAATCACTCTCCTCAACTCGACGAAAGCATTTCGACTATGAACAAAGGAAATCTCTCGATCTCAGCTGAAAGCGTTCTTTTCTATCTGGTTGTAGCCAGTTTTGTCCTTAGACAGCTAATCTACCTGTTCGTTCTTGCGTACCCTACTTCATTGTTTCCGGTAGACAAGTACAGGAAGTGGAGTGTAAGTCCACCCGGAGGTTTCTATTTTGATGAGTATAACTATGCCGCAATTA
>NZ_DIMV01000059.1:25644-47974 GCF_002425715.1 Mesotoga sp. UBA5557 | reverse complement strand
AGTAAGACACAGTGCCGCCTTCGGCGGGACGCAATGCCGGCCTCACCAGATCGCTATGCACGGAAAGGCATCACTTCCTACTTTTGAAGAGGTCTATCGGTTTTTCATTTAATTGCGTTTTCTCTTGAATGCTTCTATCAAATCCGTTTTTCTCTCTTCGCCTCTGAGAAGAGCGGCGACATTCTTCCGGTGTCTGAACAGAGACAGCCCGAAGAAGGCGAGCATCCAAAGACCTACGGCGTAGCCTTCAGTCAGGAAGAGGATGCTAGATAAAATTGCCAGAGCAAGAACTGAACCAAGGGAAACGTATTTAGTGAGCAGAACGATCGGTATCCATATCCCAAAGAAGACCGCAACATACCACGGTAATGTCCCTGAAAGCGTCCCCACTGTGCAGGCGACGGCTTTGCCACCTCTGAATCTTAGGAAAACCGAATAGCTGTGGCCCACTGCTGCAAAGAAACCGATCATCATACCCTCGGGCAATGAGACTCCAAAGACAGCTCTAGCGATTATCACGGGAATGAAGGCCTTCACCCCATCCAGAATCATGGCAATGGCACCGGCATAGCCCCCCATGCTTCTAAGAACGTTTGTTCCACCTACGTTTCCACTGCCCACCCTGGTAATATTCACGCCCTTAACAAGCGGTACTATGAAACTGAAGGGGATGGAACCCATAATATATCCAACAAGAGCAAATACTACGTACCTCATCTCTTCCTCCTGAGTTTCAAGAAGATTGGAGTTCCTTCGTATGGATCGAAATTAAGCCGAATCGTGTTTCGAATCCCTCTAAGATAAGGCTCGGTAAAGAGCGTAGGGTCGTTTACATTCAGCATTATTATCGGCGGCCTGCTGGAGATCTGAGAACCGTAATATATCTTGCCTCGCTTCTTACCCTTGCCGGGTGCCGGCGTTCCCTCCGAGTATCTCTGAATGAGAGTGTTAAGAAGGCCGGTCGGAATTCTTAGGTCTATCTTCTTACTTACAAGACTAATGTTGTCGATAAGATCGTCCATACCTTCGCCGGTCTCAGTTGAGGTGAAGAGAACGGGACTATAGTCTATGAAGTACAGGTCCTGTTTGAAGGTTCGCAGCAATGCCTTCCTGCGTCTTTCATCAGCGAGGTCCGATTTGCTGAAGACGGCAATGGTCGCCTTACCGTTCTTTTCAGCAAGTCCAGCGATACGCTGGTCTTGATTGCCAACTCCGTCCGTCGAGTCAATTACCATAATTATGATATCTGATCTCTCCAGAGCGTCAATTGCTCTCATTACGCTGTAGTATTCAACATTCATTACCTTCACCTTAGACTTCTTCCTGATTCCTGCAGTGTCAATGAAGGTCATTGGTATACCGTCTACAACAACAGTCTCGTCGACTGTATCTCGAGTTGTCCCAGAGACTTCAGTTACAAGGCTTCTTGGACTGCCGACTATCCAGTTGAAGATAGAGGACTTTCCCGCGTTTGGCTTACCGACAATTGCTATTTTCAGATCGCTTTCTTTGCCACTTTCCACTTCTATCGAGTGTCCCAGCGACGTCAATCGATCGAAGATCTCGTCGAAAAGCAAATCGATGTTAAGACCGTGGGCCGAGGATACCTTTATGGGATCTCCAAAACCAAGTGAAAAGATCTCGTTTCCCATACTTGAATAAAAGTTATCGGGGTTCTCAACCTTGTTGGCAACGAAGATCACTTCAAGTCTCTGCTTTCTCAAGTAATCTGCGAGTTCGATATCGGCACTTGTAAGCCCGCTTCTTCCATCGACAACAAAAAGAATGAGGTCGCCCTCATTCAGAAGCTCAAGGGTGACCTCTTTCATCTTTTCTTCAACAATGTTTTCTGGATTCTCAAATAGTCCACATGTGTCTACAAGCTGAAAGGTTCTCTGTTGCCAGTTAACTCTCCCTACCGTGAAGTCACGGGTAACCCCCGGAATGTCATCAACTATAGCTCTCCTACCACCAACAAGTCTATTGAATAGAGTCGACTTTCCAACATTTGGTCGTCCGATTATCAGGACGGTGGCCACTAGAGGCTTTCTCCTTCTTCCTCAAGCTGATTCTTAATCATTTCTCCAAGGCTGTTGGAACTGACGGTTCCATTATCGTTGAAATCCTTGAGAACTTTCTCGGTCTCGGCCGCTTCTTTATCTTTTATGAGCTGCCTTATCGACACAACCATGTTTCGAGTGTCGTTATCCGGGTCGTAAACCAAACGGATTATCTTGAACTGATCATGCTTACCGACTTCAACCGAGTCCTCGATATTCTCTGTCCGCTCAAGAGATACCTGCGAAACGGGCAAGAAGGCCTCAACACCGTATGAGTCGACCATGATTATTGCTCCAGACTTCGTGAGTCTTGTCACGGTCCCACTAACTTGATCTCCTACAGAAAGCTCTTCAGAAACCTTTTCCCAGGGATCGGGAGTTGCCTGTTTTATGCTCAGCCTCATTCTCCTGTTAACCGTATCTATAGAAAGTATCTTTACCTCTATTTCTTCTCCTTCTTTAACAACATCCTCGATTCTATCGACGAAGTTCCACGAGACCTCAGATACCGGAACAAATCCAGATACGTACTCTTCAAGCTCAAGAATTACACCGGTAGGCAATACCTTTGCAGTCTTAGCCTTTAGAACGTCTCCCTCTTTGTACTTGTCGCCGATGTTTTCCCACGGGTCGCCCAGGGCTTCCCTGTAAGAGAGTGAAAGGGTCCGCTTTTCTTCGTTTATCTCCTTGATGTTCACTTTGACCTCGTCTCCAACTTCTACAACACTCTTGAGATCCTTCTTGATGTTTCCCCAGAATACTTCTGAAATGTGTACTAATCCTTCCACTCCGGGCTCAAGCGATACGAAGAAACCGAACGGGGTAATGTTTTTTACCGTTCCAACGACCGTAGAATCGACTTCGTATTTTTCCTTCAAGGTCGACCAAGGATCTTCCGTCATCTGCTTTAGCGAGAGAGATATCTTCTTCTCTTTTTCATCGATTCCAATTACCTTTGTCCTGACCGTCTCACCGGGCTTCAGCAGATCGCTTATCCTCACACTAGGATCCCAGCTCATTTCAGATGCCGGAATAAGCGCAGTTACATTGTCGTTTAGCTTCACGAAGGCGCCGAAATTCTTTATTGACTCGACTTTGCCTTCCAGTTCCTGGCCGACTTCGATTGTCTTGAAGTAGGCATTGATTGCTTCTTCCTGAAATGCTTTTAGCGAAACCACTACGTTTATTCCATTTCGTTGTCTCTTAAATCTTATGACCTTGAACTTCATTGTTCCTTCTGGAGCCGGATCTCCCTTTCGGATTCCCGACTCTGAGCCTGGAAGAAATGCGGGTACCGTCTTCAAAAGCCGCACATTGTACCCGGCGTTCGTCTCCGAAACTATCTTCCCGTCAATGGCTTTGCCTTCTCTGTAAGCCTTCTCAACTTTGCTGACTGCTTGCCTGGCATGGACTCTCTTTTCAGAAACAGTGCTTCTTCCTTCCTCTTCGTTCGTCTTGATGACCATGACTTCTATCTTATCTCCAACGTTGTACTCTTCTAGATCATTCACTAATTGATCCGCAGGAACGAACCCATCGAGCTTCCCGTCCATAATCACCATCAGTCCATCAGGCTGGACGGAGAAAACCTCTGCATCCTTTCTATTTCCTTTCCTTGCCGAGGAAACATCCATCTGTTCAAATATTTCCTCCATGCTCAGGTTTTCATCTTGCTGTTTCATTTTCTCTTCCATTGTTGGTTACCTCCCTCATTTTGTCTATGTAATCCAGTATCTTCTGGATTTGTTCATACGGAGTTGATGTACCGCTAATCAGGGCAACCTTCCCCATATCACCTTGAGGAAGATCCGATAGATCTGTTGCATGAAGCGCCTTTTTACCGAGTCTCTCTACTATTCTTACAAGCTTCTTTGTATTTGAACTGTTCTTTCCACCTATCACAATAACCGTATCAACTACGCCTGCAAGTCGTTCTGCCTCCGATTCTCTCTGGATTGTGACCTTGCAAATAGTGTTATGAACGGTTACACGACCCCGAAGCTTTTCCTTAACAAACTCCGCGAACTCCTTGAAATCGCTGTTGCTCATCGTAGTCTGCGAAACGATCGCAACACGTTCAAGGCCTTCAAACTCTTTCAATACTTCGTTATAGTCATCTCCCGGTTCCACAATGAGATACTTGTCGAGCCTACCCGAAAGAGCCGTAACTTCCGGGTGGTTCTTCTTGCCATACACCACAACAAAGTTGCCTTGCTGCTCGAGATCGACCGCCAGGCTAAATACATTGTACACTATAGGACAAGTAAGGTCTATTACTTCATCGAAAACGTGTCGTAATTTCTCCTCCGAAGCCGGATCTACTCCATGAGCCCTTATTACTGCAACACCATCATGTTTTTCTTTCAACAGTCTGTCTTCGATTACTTCAAGACCCAGCTCCCTGAGATCGTTCATCACCTTCTCATTGTGAACGATCTCTCCCGTCGCGAAAACTTTTTTTCCTGATTTTAGAAGCTTAATCGTTTCTCTGACTGCCCTGTCGACTCCGTAACAAAACCCTACAGATTTCGCTAGGTGCACTTTCTGCCTCTTCTCCGCAAGGGTCACTATGGTAGAAACCACTTCCTCGATACCCATCTTCGTCGTATCTAACGTAACGGCATCCGCAGCAGGCTTTAGCGGCGCAACTGATCTAGTTGAGTCGTTGTGGTCTCTGCTTTCGATTTCGGCTAGTATCTCCTCTAAATCAGCGGCAATTCCACTCGATCTGAGTTGTTCCAGCCTTCTCCTTGCCCTCTCGATCACCGAGGCAGTAAGAAAAATCTTCAACTCCGCTTCGGGAATAACCACTGTTCCTATGTCACGGCCTTCCATGACTACGTTGCCTTGTCTTGAAAGACTTCTTTGTTGCTCCGTAAGGAAGTCCCTGACATACGAGTACCTGGCAATGTCCGAAGATAGAAGAGATACCTCTCTCGTTCTTATTTCATCGCCGACCGGAGTGCCGTCTAACGTTATGCCCGAATCAGAGAGCGAAAAATATGTATGACTCATCAACTCCGTCATCGATGCGAGATCGGAGAAACATACACCGGCCTCTCTTGCCTTGAGGGCAAGCGCTCTGTACATCGCACCGGTGTCTATGTAAGTGAAATTCAGTCTTGATGCTACAAGTCTAGCTACAGTCGATTTTCCTGATCCGGCGGGACCGTCGATCGCAATCCTCAAATCTAGTCCCCCGCGTCCCTTACTTGGAGCTTCAGAAGATCCAGTTGCTTGCGGGAAACCTCGGATGGAGCAGATGTCATTAAATCGGCACCGCTAGCTACCTTCGGAAAGGCAATAACCTCTCTTATAGATTGAGCTCCGACGATTATAGCAACTATTCTGTCTAGTCCAGGTGCGATTCCCGCATGCGGAGGCGGACCGTACTTGAAGGCATCTAGCAAGTAGCCGAACTTCTCCTCCGCCTCTTCACGCGAAAGCCCAATAAGATCGAATACTCTGCTCTGTATATCTCTCCTGTGTATTCTGACCGATCCGCTTGCAACTTCGTATCCGTTGAGAACCAGATCATAAGCCTTGGATCTAACTCTTAGCGGATCGGTTTCGGCGTACTTTTCGAGGTCTTCTAAATCAGGCATAGTGAAGGGGTGGTGTTCGGCCTCAATCCGTCCTTCCTCCGAGTTGTAGGAGAACATCGGAAAATCAGTAACCCAGAGGAAGTCAAACCCCTCTACCGAAAACTCCTCTTCCTTAATTACCTTTCCTCTTATCTGTCCAAGAGCTTTGGAAAGTGCAACAGTCTCGCCAATTGAGAAGAGCACTAGATCTCCTCTTTCCGCTTTGAAGAAGGAAATCATTTTCTCGAGTTCATCGGGACAATGCTTCAGAATAGAGGATTTCAAACCGTCACCCTCTACCTTTGCCCACATCAGACCCCCCAGGGAACTATCTCTTGCCAAGGCGGTATACTCGTCCAGTTTCTTCCTCGAGAAATGGTCTGCCTTACTTTTGACAAGCAATCCCTTTACACGTTCGTCTCTATTTATCGCTTCATTTATGACTCTGAACTCAGTTCCAGCAAAAACCTCCGTGATGTCTCTTATCTCCATCCCATATCTGGTGTCTGGCTTATCGCTGCCATAAAGGTCGACAACCTCTTGATAGGTGAATCTCCGGAATGGAGTCGGAATATCTGCCGAGACAGCCTCTGCAAATGCATGCTTCATCAAACCCTCGGCAATAGAGAAGACATCCTCTTCATCTGCAAAAGACATCTCAACGTCTATCTGCGTGAACTCAGGTTGCCTGTCGGCCCGAAAGTCTTCGTCTCTGAAGCACTTTGCGATCTGGTAGTACCTGTCGAAACCAGAAACCATCAGCAACTGCTTGAAGATTTGAGGAGACTGGGGCAAAGCGTAGAACTTCCCGGGTTTCAACCGCGAGGGTACGAGAAAGTCCCTGGCCCCCTCAGGCGTAGATTTCCCGAGAATAGGAGTCTCCACATCCACAAATCCATTTCTGTTTAGATACTCCCTTGCCGCCTGCACAAAACGATGCCTGGTCAATACATTGCGCTGCATCTTCGGGCGTCTTAGATCGAGATATCTATACCTGAGATGCATCTCTTCTGAGGACTCTTCGTCTATGTTTATATAAATAGGCGGTACTTCTGCATCTGAAAGGAGTTCCAATTCGGAGGCAAGGATTTCGATTTCTCCTGTGGGGAGCTTCTTATTTACAGCATCCTCAGGCCTCTTTCTCACAGATCCAGTTACCGTAATGCAGAACTCGTTTCCCAGCTTTAAGGCCTGGCTATAGAGGTTAACATTCTGAGGATCGAAAACAACTTGCGTCAAGCCATACCTGTCCCTAACTTGAACGAACTTGATACCCCCAAGGTCCCTGATACGATCGACCCAGCCGTTGAGTGTTACTCCTTTTCCCGTGTCGGATGCCGTCAATTCGCCACAGGTGTGCGTCCTTTTCTTCAACACCAACACCTCCCACAGAGTTAATATTACCATGCCACTTTCTAGGATGGAATCTCGATTTGTGGTAGAATCATTTAGAATATTTCCTTCGGGGAGGTGTAGAAATTGAAAATGAAACTTTTACTTGCCTCACTGCTTATTTTCGGTCTGGCATTTACTTCAGCTTTCGCTGCCGTCAATTATGTAGACGTCAGTTCAAATCACTGGGCATACGATGCAGTGATGAGACTTTCTGACCTAGGCATTCTGACAGGTATTGTTCAAGCCGATGGCAGGACTTACTTCAATGGAAACGATCCACTCACAAGATATCAGACAGCGGTAATGCTGAAGAAGACACTCGATTATGTTGAGCTGAATTTCGCAAAGCATGGCACTGTTCAGCAGTCAGGAACTGTCGATGGAACTATCATGTCCCGTCTTGAAGCTCTCGAGCTTGCCCTTACCGATTCTAGCGGAAGGCTAATCGATACCATGGATCTTCAGTTACGGATCACTGCTTTGGAGAACAGAATCAGTTCTCTTGGAATCTCCACCAATGGGAGCGTATCTCAGAGCACTGTTGAATCCTTGAGGCAGCAGATCATGAAGTTCGTCGAGGACCTTTCTCTGACTACGAAGAAGCTCGATACTCTGGCCGTTGACGTTCAAAACGTTCAGAACTCCATGTCAAATCTTGCCGTCATGGAATCGAGAGTCAACGATGCTGTGAGAAGAGTTGATACTCTTAGCGGAAACATCAGCACAATCCAGAGTTCGCTTTCTTCAAACGAAAGATCTATATCCACTCTAGACTCTGCTGTTCGATCTCTCTCGTCTTCACTAAGCGACTACGATGCGAAGCTCAGTACGATTACAAACAGAGCTTCTGCAAACGCTATTGAGATCGCATCTCTAAAAGAATCAATGGCGACAGTGACTGCAAATGTGGCGACCGTTAGAGATCTTCAGAACAAGATTTCTTCGCTTGAGAATCAGATCGCAAATGTGAGGCTTCCCGCCGATGCTGTAAGCAAACTCGATGAGCTTTCTGCGAGAATCAATGCGATTTCCTCTGACTACGCGAAGATCGGTGATTTGCAGAACTATGTGACGAAGACCGACCTAAAGGCGAATTTGAATCTCTACGCAGGTGTTGACGAGCTTGCCAAGGTAAAGAATTCGAACGAATTGCTTACCAAGGATATCGAGACTTTGAGGAAGGACTTCACTTCGGAAACCGGAATCATCAAAGGCGATATCGGCAATCTTCAGAGAAGCATAAACGCGATAAATGAAATCGTCACTATTCACGAGAATGAACTGGCTGGACTGAAGTCTTCTGTCAGCACAGTATCCTCTCTGAGAAGCGACTTGAATGCACTGAATACGAAGTTCAACGCCCTTACCGATCAACAGTCCAAGAACTTCGCTGCAAGTCAGGCGAGTGTTGCTGAACTAGAGGCAAGGATGAATGAAGCAATGGATATGCTGAACGTCTCGGTAGATGCAAACCTGTCAAAGATTTCTCTCAGCATGGATACTATCAATACTCAGCTTGGAAAGAATGAGAGCGAAATCAAGGCTCTCAAGACCAGAACAGACTCATTGGAATCAAGACTGAATACAACCGTGGTGAACCTCGAGAGATATGTGAAAATAAGCGATCTGGAGACTCAGCCAGTAATCGTAAACCTCTCTGAGAGAGTAGCCGAAATCAACAGCGCAACGATTGATGCAGCCACAAAGCAGGATGTAGAGGCTCTTCAGAAGAAGACTTCTCCCTGGTTGATTCTTTCTACTGTGAGTTCTCTGGCAGCTCTTGGAATATCCATCTGGGTTCTTATTGACTCAGGCACAATATAGCAGAAGAGCTATCGTAATGATTGACCCGGGGTTTAGCCCCGGGTTTTTGCTATAATTGAAGCTGACGAGTTGTTGCTGGAGGTGCTTGATGAAAGTCGCAGAGATTTCTTCACTTAGTAAACATATAAACGAACACGTACAGATAAGGGGCTGGCTTAGAAGAAGGAGATCGAGCGGGAAGATTCAGTTCCTTTTCTTGAGGGACGGCTCAGGCTTCATTCAGGGCATCGTCGAGAAGTCAAGCGTCCCAGAAAGCGTATTCCAGGTAGCGGCTTCACTTAAGATGGAGTCAAGCGTGATTGTTTCGGGACTTGTGAAGGCAGAAGAAAGAGCTCCAGGCGGAGTCGAACTTTTCGTGGAGGATCTCCAGATTGTTCAGATCCCCGAGAAAGACTTCCCGATAAACAAACCGGATCATTCAATCGATTTTCTGATGGACAACAGGCATCTTTGGCTAAGAACGCAGCGGCAGACTCATGTCCTGAGGATCCGCCACGAGATTATTAGAGCAGTCAGAGAGTTTTACAATGACCGCGGCTTCATCCTCATCGACACACCTATCTTCACCGGCTCGATTGGCGAGAGCGCAGGCAATACATTCGAGATAGACTACTTCGATTACGGGAAGGCTTACCTCGCTCAGACGGGGCAACTTTATCTTGAAGCAGCAGCCATGGCTCTAGGAAAAGTTTACAATCTTGGACCGACATTCAGAGCAGAGAAATCCAAGACACGCAGGCATCTCATCGAGTTCTGGATGAACGAAGCCGAAGTCGCCTATTATGGTCACGATGACAATATTAAGCTGCAGGAAGAGCTAGTTACTTATGTAGTGAAGAGCACTCTGGAACGCGCCGGAGAAGATCTTAAATCAATTGGCAGAGATACATCGAAACTGGAGAAGATCGAGACTCCATTCCCAAGAATAACTTATGATGAAGCAGTGAGACTTCTACAAAAGAAGGGATTCGAGATAAATTGGGGAGACGACATTGGCGGAGATGAAGAAACGGCGATTGCAAATGAATTCGACAGGCCGGTCGTTGTGGAGCGTTATCCGAGAATGATGAAAGCATTCTATATGCAGCCTGATCCGGAGAGACCTGAAGTAGTACTCTGCGATGACATGCTCGCTCCTGAGGGCTATGGAGAGATAATTGGGGCCTCTGAGAGAATATATGACCGAGACTTGCTTATTGAGAGGATTAACGAGTATGGTCTAGACGTTTCTTCTTATGACTGGTATCTTGATTTGCGCGATTATGGAACGGTCCCTCACAGCGGTTTTGGGATGGGTATAGAGCGTATCGTTGCCTGGATAGCAGGACTTGAGCACATCAGAGAAGCGATACCCTTTGCCAGAACCCTTTACAGAATTCATCCGTAGGAGGCACTATGGAAGAAGAACGTTTTCTTACTCCAGGCAAGGTCCAAGAGGATAGTTCAATAAAGAGCCTCAGGCCGAAAAACCTCGGGGAGTATATCGGCCAATCGAAAATCAGGCGAAGACTTAGCATAGCAATTGAAGCAGCCAAGGTACGTCAAGAGGCCCTTGACCATGTTCTGCTTGCAGGCCCTCCGGGTTTGGGCAAGACCACCCTCGCACATATCATTGCGAACGAGCTGGGCTCGGAGATCTATGTCACATCTGGACCGGTTATTGAGAAACAGGGCGATTTGGCCGCTATCTTGACCGGGCTGGAGCGGGACGATGTTCTTTTCATAGACGAGATTCACCGGCTGAATAGAACCGTTGAAGAGATTCTTTACTCTGCTATGGAGGATTTCCAGCTAGATATTATGATCGGCAAGGGTCCCAGTGCCCGATCGATTCGTCTTGATCTAAACCCGTTCACCCTTGTCGGAGCTACGACGCGCAGTGGTTTCATAGGTGCGCCTTTGAGAAACAGATTTGGAATGATTCTAGAGATGGAGTTCTATCCCGATAAGGATCTGAAACAGATCATTATTAGATCGGCAGCGCTTCTCGGAACATCGATAAGAGAAGACGCGGCAATCCTTCTTGCCCGAAGGTCGCGTGGAACGCCTAGAATTGCAAACAGGCTCCTGAGAAGAGTCAGGGATATCTCCACAGTTGAAGGGGGAAAGGAGATTACAGTTGATACTGTTCAGTCGGCAATGACGCTCCTTTCTATTGACGAGGAGGGACTAGATTCGATGGACAAGCGCCTCTTATCTGTCTTGATTGAGAGTTATAATGGTGGGCCTGCGGGCGTCAAGGCAATCGCGGCATCAATCGGGATAGAACCGGAGACAATCAGCGAAGTCTACGAGCCGTTCTTGCTGCAGAACGGCTTCCTGGTAAGGACAAACCGAGGAAGAATGGTTACGGAAAAGGCTTATCGCCATTTGGGACTCCCATTTGAATCACGTAATTCACCTCTTTGGAACTACATTGATCAGAGAGAAGAGGATGAAGACTAATATGACATTCGGGCTTGATCGCTCAATCTGTTGTGCAGTTTTAGATTTCTCTTCGGGCTGATCACAGTTTTCCAATTCAATGTATTCTTTGTAGTCGTTTTGCGAATCTGGTAGTCGTTTTTCTTTGTTGTGGGGTGAGAGTTGTGAAGGCAGCGGTGTTCTATAACAGAACGAGAATCTCCTCTGAAACACTGAACTGGCTTTCAAGGGAAATTGAATCTCACGGAATCGCTACTTCGTTTTGTGAGGATGGTACTTCGTGCTTACCGGCAAGAACAGAAGTAATTCTTACCTTCGGTGGCGACGGGACTGTTCTCAAGGCAGTGCCTCTGGCAGTAATGAACGATCTGCCGATAATGAGCTTCAGAGTTGGTAGTGTAGGCTTTCTCGCAGCCTTTGAACTCAGTATGCTCCACACTGCGCTTGATCTACTTCTCCTCGGAAAACTTGAGAGCGTCACAAGACATGTAATGGAGATAGAAATCGGAGACTCTATCAGATATGCTCTTAACGACTGCGTTGTAGAACGTTCTTCACCAAGCAGGACCGTTTCTTTCAGTGTGAATGTGTGTGGGCAGAGCAGTTATCCCGTTGTTGGTGACGGTATTGTCTTCGCGACAAACACTGGTTCAACAGCATACTCGATGGCCGCCGGGGGTGCTCTGGTAGATCCAGATGCCGGTTGCTTTCAGGTTACTCCCATATGTCCTCATAACCCCTTCGTCGGATCGGTCGTTCTCGCCGCTTCGAGAAGAGTTCTAATGGAAGTGAGGCAAGACAAGGGCTATCCTATTGAGGTCTACGTTGACGGAACATTTGTTTCGAATATCAGGACGGGAGACAAGATCAACGTCGGTCTTTCAGAAAAGATAGTGTCTCTCCTCAGAGAAGGAAGCTTCGATTTTGTTGCTCTTCTCAAGAAGAAGCTGGCCTTTGGAGGTCGACTGAAAGATGATATCTAAAGTTGGTCTCGAAAGAATAGGAAACTTGAGAATTGAGATTCTCAGAATGGCGCGATATGTCCAGAGCATATTTAACAAGACATCTGTTGCAGTTCTAGAGAGAAATGAACACCAGGCAAGAGATGTGGTTTATTCCGACTCTGTGATAGATTATCATCAGGTGGAACTACAAGCAATGATAATCGGCCTAACCGGAATACTGACGCCAACAGGAAAAGAATTAAGACTCTTGACTCTCTCGATGAATATCGTCAACGCTCTTGAAAGGATAGGCGACAAGTGTGTGTTTATATGTGAGAGGGGATTGTCACTTTCAAAGCGTCCACCGATAGGCTATCATGAAAAACTGAAGACGATGTTCGAATCGGTCTCCGTAATGACAAAAGGCGCAATAGACAATTTGGTTGACCCCTCTCTTTCTGAGGCTGTAAGATTGTGTAAGAATGACGATTTCGTCGATCGAATTCAGGAAGAGGTGAAGACCGACCTCGTTCGCGGCTGTGAAGAATCGCCATCAATAATCAGCAGAGCACTAGACTTAATGATGGTTTTCGGAGCTCTGGAAGAGATAGCCGATCTTTCGACTGAACTTATGGAAGCAGCAGTGTATATTGAAACCGGCAAATACTATAGATGTGTTAATGACAGTTTCCAACCCATTGATTTCAATGCCCAGAACAACAAGGGGTGATTCTTCTTGAAGACTCTTATAAAGTACATAGGAGCTCAAGCATTAGGTTCGATTTTCATTGGTCTGGTAGGGTTCATAATTTTCGTGAGCTTAGAGTTACTCTACTACTTGTCTGACATGATAATAAGATACAAGGTGGGCATGGACAAGCTCTTCTTGCTCATTTATTACAATCTTCCCGAGTTCATTGTTCTTGGAATACCGGTGGGAATACTCCTGGCTATCTTCTGGGTACTCTCGAGAATGAGATCGGACAACGAACTGATTGCCCTGCAGACGCACGGAATATCTCTCAAACGGCTCGTAATTCCCTTCCTGCTTATTGGGGTTCTTTTCAGCGGCTTTGCTTATCTGCTTAACGACTATCTTGTCCCCACGGCCTCTACAAAGGCAAGTGAGGCAATGGCAAGATTTGTTTACAGACAACCTGAAGTCACGCTGAGAGAAAATGTTTTCATGCAGGACGGTCAGGGGAGAATGATATACGTAAGAAGAATAGATCAGAAAACAAAAGAGCTTAAGAATGTCTCAATTTATGAGGTCTACAGAGGTCAGGTTACGTTGACGACTGCTGAGAGTGCCGTCATTGTTCCAAATAAGTGGATATTGAGCGATGCCAAGATTTACCAGACAGATGCGTCAGGCTTTCTGGGAGTTGAGATGCATTTCGGTACTGCAGAATTTGAAATTGATGACGACATTGAACGATACCTGGCGAGCTTCAAATCTCCGAAGGAGAAAACTAGTGCCGAGCTGAGAGAAGACATAAAAGCGTTCAAGAACACCGGCATAAATACTTCTTCGCTCGAAGTCGCTCTGCAGGAAAAGTATTCGATGTCGATCGCTCCTCTCGTTATTGTCTTGCTCGGTGTTCCGGTTTCGCTTATGTTCAATCTTCAATCGAAGTCTTGGTCGGTTATTCTGACCTTCTTGCTCGTTGTCATATATCAAGGATCGGGTGCATGGCTTAGCGGTATGGGGAAGGAGAATCTGATTAACCCCTCTCTTGCCCCGTGGATTCCGAATATCGTCTTTTCTATCCTTGGCGTCGTAATCTACTCGCTCATAGATACGAAAGCCAGTTACCGGCTTTCGGAATTCTTCACGAGAATCCTGAAGGGTTCCGCCATTGTTATTATCCTGCTTGTTCCAGGCTTACTCGAAGGATCAAATGTGAGGATCGTGGGGGGAACGATCGCTGGAACGAAAGACGGCAGAGAGATACTCATTGGAGACGGTGTGAGAGTAGAGTACTTCAGTGAGACTATGACGGCAACTATAGATGCGTCGAATGCCTCTATACTGAATATCGACTCCACACCGGAATCGATTTCATTCTGGGGTAACGTGAAGATGGTAAGTGACGAGACAACTATAGTCTCAGATAGATTGATTCTTGATCTAACGAACGAGAGAGTCGAAAGTATGCAGGTGTTCTCGCGCTCTGAGATTGAAGTGCCTGCGTCCAGAGGCGATACATCCAAGACAGCTTCGAAAGTCCCGTTCTATGTTTACGGCGATTATGTTCAATCGACCATGGAAGCATCACCTACCCTGAACATAACGGACGGCTACATAACCACTTGCGATAAATCTCACCCCCATTACAGATTCAGGGTCTCATCGGCAGTTGTGACGCCTGGAAAGGGGATGTCGGTGCAGAACATGCTGCTGTACATCGGCAATATCCCGGTATTCTATCTGCCGTACTACTACTTCCCGCTAGACGACCCGGACAGACGTCCCTTCGATGTCGATCTTAGTGGAATTGCGGATGCCCAGACACGGATAACCGTTCGTTACCTGGAAGTCGACTGGCTTCTTCTTCAAGGAACGTGGTACAGAGATTGGATGTCTACCGAAGACGCCTTCACAGCAAAGTCTGTACTCTATACACCTCTAGGTGACATAGAGTTGTTTGGTCAATTCGGCCAGCAGAAAGAGACAAGCTACGGCGCTTATGTCTTGCTAAAACCTTCTTTTGATCAAATAAGAATGCAGGGAGGCGCTCTATACCTTAGCGGGCCACCGTTAAAGGAACTTCAGACCCCCTTCACAGGCATTAACTTGGGAGAGAGCATTGTCAAGAACAAAGTAACTCAGCTTGATCCTTTCGCCGTGAAAGAAACGATGGGCGCGACCGAAATGCAGCTCGCATATGTTCAAATACTCTCCCCCGAGGATTGGGAGTTGAAGCTAGATGTTATCGGAGCTTTCGCAAGATATGACGATAAGAATCTCTGGATGGTCAACCTTCAGAATCTAACGATTCCTTCGGATGAGAGTATCGATGCTGGTTTCGTTAAGCTGAGTACCTCGGAGTTTAGAATCAGCGGTCTTTTCGGCCAGCGATACATAAGCAAGAATATCCTGTATTCTCTGAGAGCCAACGCTTCCGCAGTCAAGACTGAGGGGGCGCTGTTCGGCGCAGATTTGTCCGTTCAGTCACTGAATTTTAAACTAGCATCAAACGCCGCTACCCTTACAGAACTTTTCATTCCCTCCAATATGGAAGATTTCGTGTTAGAGGTAAATAAGTATCTCTTCGTTGCTGGGAATCTAAAGATCGGCGGCGATGTGAAGAGCACTTTCGACGCTTCTACTACTGAGCTTAACATTACTATGCCCGCAGATAACAAGGGTATCGGCCGCAACTATCTGACCTTTGCATCAGAAGACGGCAAATTGAAAATCAACGGAAGATACGCCTTGGACTACAATTCTATGCATGAAAAGAATAAGGATAGATTGTTCTGGATAGATCCCTTTGACATTGTATATGATGGCTTCATCTCTCTTGAACTGAAGTTCTATTTTGAATCGCGATACGACGGCTCTTTCAAGTTTGAAGGGAAGAAGTTACGTGTCTACAAAGACATTGAACTGTACAAAGGTGAATGGGGACCGCTTTCGGTTGGAGTGGTCCTGGAGCCTGCGTATGAAGTTGGATTCTACTATGATTCAGATGAAGGATGGAAACTCACTAAGAACGAGATACCTGTAACGCTCAAGAACGAGCTTACCTATAGACCATTTGACTGGTACTACGTCAGTGTGCAGTACAATCCAGTGCTAACCTATGACTTCCTGAAAGAGGAATGGCGCCTCGACCACCCGGGAAAGCTGCTGACTGGAATTGAGACGGAGGTCCTCAAGGCCGATTATGTTCTTGAATTGGACTATGAAGAACTGGTGGCCAGTCCTACCGAAATGAATTGGCTGGGAAAGGGCCTTCTTAAGACCGAAGGAGAAGTTGAGTTCTGGGGTCTGAAGTTCGGTCAGAAGACAGAAACAATTTTCATGCCCGTTACTTCCAAAGCCTCAGAGACTGCCTACTCCTTCACTTTCGATTCGAAGGTCTTCTCACATAAGACCGAGAGCAAAGTATTCTGGCAGAGTGAAGACATGTTTGACGACTTCGTCAACAAGGAGAAATTGACCCTCGAAATCGCTACCGAAACAAAACTTGAATTCACTCTCGACTGGACGTTCGATGCCTCGCCCAATGTTGCTGAAGATGAAAGAATGCTGAAGGATCTGGTCTTTGGTTCCTCTATCAAGATCAAAGATTTCGCCTCATTTGGAGTGAAGTTCAGATATCCTTATCTCTCAGGCTCAAGAAAGATGTACGACAGATTGAAGTTTGAGGTGAATGACCTCTCGGTGGGAGAAGTCTCCTGGAGGGCCGCTTCACTGGACTTCACGACGGATTTCACGAAGTTCGATTCAAAGTACAAGTATCCCGAAAAGTATTTCACTAAATCAGAGTCTCAGGCTAGATTCCTGATATGGCAGTCAACAAGGCTGACTATTTCAACTCTCTCGGTCAGCGAGTATTTTATCGCGACCTCTACAGCGTCTGAAACAGGGTATTCAGCATACTCGTTTGGAGTCTCCAATGTCAAACTCGACAACAAGACTATCCTGGGGGGAGGAACGGCCAAATTCGAGGAGTTTGGACTCTCGATGGAGCTCCGTAAAGCAGAGGATTACTACTTCACTATGCACATCAACGAGCTTTTCTTCCCTATGGGCGCGCTCTCTGATGCTCCAGGAGTTCTCAACAGGCTCTCTCTGGGAATAGACGGAAGCGGTAAGAGAAGCTTCGTAGAGATTGGAACCTATGCAGGAGATGTCTCACTCTGGGATGAATCGATAACGAAGATTTCGCCGATGTACTTCGATCTCCACTGTATGGCTCTGGAGCTTGTATTGAGGTTGGGCTTCGGGAGCGAGATCAACACGTTCCAGGACGCCCTTGAGACAATAGCACTAAAATTCTATATAAAGGAACTGAAGGATAGGTATCTTGTGATTGGACTTCACAAGGGTGCTCCATACTTCAGGTTCAGATTCTGAGGTGAGAATTGTTGACCGATTACGTCAAAAGAAAGGAATTGCTTCTGGAGCTCAATTCAAGTATAAGTGATTGCTCTCTTTGCCCGCTTAGCTCTTCGAGGACAAACACAGTACCCGGTGAAGGCTCAATCGAGACACCCGTTGTATTTGTCGGTGAAGGGCCAGGTGCCGATGAAGATGCTTCGGGTAGACCATTCGTGGGCAAGGCAGGAGAGCTTCTCACTAAAATACTGGACTCAGTGAGGCTTTCAAGGCAGGACGTCTTCATCACAAATATCGTTAAGTGCAGACCCCCAAAGAATAGAGTTCCGTCTGCAGAAGAACAGAGAGCGTGCTCCCCATATCTCCTCTCACAACTGGCTATAATAAAACCTAAACTGATTGTTGCTCTGGGTGCCACTGCACTTTCGTATTTCGTTGAAAGAGATGGACTCCAGATAACGAAGGTGAGGGGGCAGCTCTTCGATTGGATTGGAGGTATAAAAGTATTCGTCATGTTCCATCCAAGTTATCTGCTTAGAAACGCATCAAGAGCCCCAGGTTCACCAAAGAGTCTTACTTGGGAGGATATCCAGAAAGTCAGAAAGATGTACGATCAACTACTGGCTGGAGAGGAAATTGACATATAGGAGGAAAGCATGGCCGAAAACTATTTGGTGACAGGAGGAGCGGGATTCATAGGTTCACATGTTGTGGATGAGCTTATAGCCGCCGGTAAGATTCCAATCGTTGTTGACAATCTTTCGAGTGGGAAGATTGAGAACCTGGATCCAAGAGCACTGTTCTATGAGCAAGACATCAGAGATCAAGAGATGATGGAAAAGGTCTTCATGCTTCACAGACCTGTCGCTCTCTTCCATCTTGCAGCCCAAATAAGCGTTTCTAGATCGGTAAGAGAACCCGAAGAAGACGCGATGATCAACATAATAGGAACCCTGCGACTTCTGAAGATCGCTGCAAAATACGGAGTTAAGAAAGTCGTCTTCTCATCGACGGGAGGAGCGATCTATGGTGATGAGGTCAAGAAGATACCTACAGATGAGGAAGAGCTTCCGAAACCGCTTTCTCCATATGGCATTGCGAAGTTCTCAACCGAGAACTATCTGAGGTTCTTCTCCAATGAGCTTGGCATGAAGTATGTGGTTCTGAGATACGCGAATGTTTATGGGCCCAGGCAGGACCCATACGGAGAAGCTGGAGTCGTCGCGATTTTCTCCGAGAGAATGCTCCGAAATCAGGAGGTCGTCATTTTCGGTGACGGACAATGTGTAAGGGACTACGTTTTCGTCTCTGATGTTGCAAAGGCGAATCTTCTGGCACTCGAAAAAAGTGAAGATTGCATAATGAACATAGGAACCGGAAAGGGAACCTCAGTCAACGAGCTATTCACACAAATGAAGAGAATCACTGGCTATGCAAGAGAAGCCATTCACAAAGAACCGCGACCGGGCGACCTGAAGAAATCGATTCTAGATGTGAATAAGGCTAAATACCTACTAGGATGGGAGCCTGAAGTGAAGCTTGAAAAGGGGCTTGAGAGTACAATTGAGTATTTCAGAAATGAACTGGTCTCCTCTTAGTGAGAGATTACGACCGCGAGAGTTCGACGATGTAGTAGGACAGGAACATCTTACAGGAAAGAAGGGAATAATTCGAGGTGCCGTCGAGAGCGGCAAACTCTTTTCAATGATACTTTACGGCCCACCTGGAACCGGAAAGACAACTATCGGAGAAATCATCAGATCAAAGCTGGGAAACCGATATCACTTCGAGTTCTTTAGCGCGAGTCTCCAAGGAACGGCTGATCTCAAGAAGCACTTTGAGCACGCCGAGAGACTGAAGAAAGTAGGTCAGCAACTTGTGCTCTTCGTGGATGAGATCCACAGATTGAACAAGAGCCAGCAGGACGTATTTCTTCCTGTTACGGAAAAGGGTTTGATAATACTGATCGGGGCGACGACGGAGAATCCTAGTTTCGAAGTCAATCCTGCCCTTCTCTCCCGCTGTCGTCTCGTAATTCTCAAGGGTCTCAACGAAAACGATATTGACAATCTTCTGAAGAAGGCCCTTGAGAAGGACAGGGTTCTCAAGAGTTCGGGAGTGACCGTCTGCGATGAAGTAATCGAAGTGATTTCTCAGAGCAGCGGTGGAGATGCCCGGATTGCTTTGAACCTTCTCGATACTCTTGTGGAGAGCGCTGCGGCTCTTGACAGAACTTCTCTTGATCTTCAGGTTATGAACGAGCTTTCTGTACTTCCTTCGGGAAGGTATACCAAGAAGGGCGAGGAACATTACGACCTGATCTCCGCTTTCATTAAGAGCATGAGAGGAAGCGATCCAGACGCAGCTCTGTACTATATGCTGCGAATGCTCGAGGGAGGTGAAGACCCGAAGTTTATTGCCAGGAGAATGGTAATCTTTTCTTCGGAAGATATCGGCCTCTCCGATCCCATGGCGCTCGTTATTGCCAATGCCACCTTTCAGGCCGTCAGCAATGTAGGACTCCCTGAGTGCGTTCTGAATCTCTCCGAGGCCGCAATCTATCTCGCAGTCGCGACCAAGAGCAATAGAACCTGCAGCGCCATGATGAAGGCAAGGGAGATGGTCAAGGCTACACCTAATCTGGACGTACCTCTTAAGCTGCGCAATGCCGTGACGAAGATGATGAAAGAACTGGGATATGGTAAGGGATACAACTATCCACACACAACTGGAGGGTTTTCACGTGAGTATTATCTCCCAGAATCCATAAAGGAGGAAGTCTTCTATGTTCCCGGAACTAACGGAAAGGAACGATACGTTCTTGAGAGACTTAGGTCACTATGGAAGGGTATGAAGCTCTACCCGGAGGAAAAATGAAAAGCTTCATTCTAGAGGATGAAAGGATCATTCAGCTCGAAATCTCCGACATAACCCAACAGGAAGTTGACGTTATTGTCAATGCAGCCAACGGCTACATGAGGCACGGAGGTGGAGTGGCAGGAGCTTTGGTGAGAGCAGGCGGAAAGGAGATTCAGCTTGAAAGTGACGCATATGTTAGGCAGAATGGACCTTTAGGGATCTCCGAAGTAGCCGTAACCGGAGCCGGCACCCTGCTAGCAAAGAATATTATACACGTCTTTGGTCCACAGTATGGAGAACTTGACTTGGAAAACAAACTCTACAATTCGTTCACTAATGTTCTTAACAAGGCTGCCGAAATGGGAGCTATTACGCTCGCCACTCCGGCAGTCTCCACGGGCATATTCGGAGTTCCGATATCTATTTGTGCAGATCAGTTTCTGAAAGCGGTTGTAGATCATCTATCAAACAAGTCATCATCGTTGAAACTGATAAAGATGTGCTTGATGGACAAGAAGGCCTACGACGAGTTCCTCAATATCGCTCTAGACTACTTCAGTTCAGAAGGATAACTCTATAAACTCCTTTTTTGAGAAGACTTTCAGCGGTTTCCTCATTCTTCGTCAGCCATACAGTGAAAACGTCAACATCCTGACCGGCATACTCTGAAGCGATAGGGTCGTTTTCAAGCACATAGTTGTAGTCTTCTTCGTTAACCCTAACTATCTTGGGCGTTCCAAAGTAATCTGACGGCTTACTTCGATAATCATTGAAGGTCATCCCTTCGTACGATTTGCTGCCAATATAACGAAGTATCGGTACGAAATCGTTTGCAGGCACATAGCCGGGCAGCTGAGTCAATAACCCACCATCACTTGTGAAGAACCAGAAAGTAGGCGTTCCCCGTATTTGGAAATGGGCGTATAGATCACCATAGGTCATCTCCCTGACTTCTTCTCCAACTATGTAAGAAGCCTTTCCGGGATTACTCTTGTAGATCTGAGAGAAAATGAAGCCTGCTCGAAGCAGTTCCTCAACAGTCTCATCAGCAAGCGTCTCCTTAATAAATCTCACGCAATACACACAGTTGTTATCCGAGAACATTACTATAGCTTCCTTCTCCTGGATCTCTGCCAGTCGCAGTGTCTTGTCAAAATCATTTAGCATTCCGACATAAGACAAGATCATCACAGGTAGAATCAGAACAATCACAATCAGCATCTTTCTCATAAAATCAACCTCCCGTTACGAACTGTAATAAATTCAGATTGCCCGTCATCGTAATAAGTCCGGCAGCAAATAGTACTACGAAGACCGATATCCTAATAACCATTCTCCACTTACTCTCGCCACCAAACGAGAGCTTGGAGGTAAGCTTCGCTACAACTCCACTGAGGGTAAGGAATGGGATACTCAGACCTAATGAGTAGACCAGAAGCATCATACCACCCTCCGCTATCGCAGACTGGTTTGCAGCCAAGACAAGAATCGAACCAAGAATCGGTCCCGCACAAGGTACCCACACCAGACCGAGAACGGCTCCGAGCACAAAGCCACTAACAGCAGATCCTCCGAACTTCCAAACGTTAAGGTTTACTCCCCTAATTCCTATCTCGAAGAGATAGAGGAAGCCAAAGAGAATGAAGAGGCTTCCAGAAATAACATTCATCAGGACTTCATTCTGCCTTATGAACGTACCAAGACCTGTTGCGCCGATACCAAGAATGAAGAAGAAGATAGACATACCCAGTGTAAAAAAAGCTCCCCTTATGAAGCGCGCCTTTGCATCATTTGCTCCACCCATAAGAACTCCAAAGAAGACTGGAATAAGCGGAAGAATACATGGAGAGAAAAAAGAAAGCAATCCCCCTAAGAAGGCGCTGCCGTATGTCACACTGGTTGTTACAATGGGACTAATCAATGGTGAAAGGCCGATTGTTCCGGTTGCTACAGAAGTCAATTCATTCATATTACCCCTCCCGGGTATATTATAAACTATTCTCGTTTTCCATGCAAATGAACTCTTTGTGAAGAAGTGTAGCATAAGGGCGGCATCCACCATCCGCCGATAAGAGCAACCGAGAAAGTGCATTGTTGAGACGTTCGCTTCGCTCACGAGAAGACAGGAATTTAGAAACCAGTCTGTTGACGCAAGGCGCCGAGGAACAT
>NZ_DIMV01000059.1:0-25533 GCF_002425715.1 Mesotoga sp. UBA5557 | reverse complement strand
TCCGCTTCGCGGGCAAAAGAGCTGCTGCACGCTGGAAAGAACCGCTTTGCGCTTAAGAGCGGAGAACCCGCTGATCGCTTTGAAGAGCAGTCCTCCGTTATGAGTCCCAGATCATTCACCCGTCCTACGATAAGATCAATCGAGAAAGCGTGTTGTCGAGACGTTCGCTGCGCTCACGAGAAGGCGAGAGAAAAGCCTGTCACCTCGCGCCAGCGAGCATCACTTCCGCCGATGCTTTTCGGCGCATCACTTCCCCGGATGTTCTTTCTGGCCTCGCCTCCTGTCGAAGGCAGCCTTACGCCTTGTTCCTAGCGATTATTTTACTTCTCTTCTTCGATTCCCAGTTCAGAAAGCGTCTTCCTCAACCATCGAAGAGATTTTTCGATCAGAGGTCCACCGGTCCCCTCACATTCCATGCTAAGAGTCCCACTGTAACCGTGGTCTCTCAACATGGCAATTATCTTTCTGATATTATCCGCATTGACTCCATCACCTATTGCCGAATGGCTTATTCCTATGCCGGTGTCTTTTCCCCTCATGGCATCTGCAAGATCTTTCGAAACATCTTTGATGTGGACATGTTTGACCTTGTCAATGAATCTCCTGCAGAATTCCACCGGATCTTGGCCGGCAATGAAGCTGTTCCCTGTGTCTAAATTCAGACCGAGTCTATCGCTCTTCACGAAGTTAAGCATCTCATCAAGGAGATCGGGGTTCGTAGTGAAGTAACCGTGAACCTCAATGTTGATGTTTATCTCGTAGATCTCTGCAGTCTCGACGATGATACCATACGCCCTTTTCATTAGTTCAAGGGCCTCTTTATCGCTAAACCCTGAGGGTTTCTTCAAACCGTCGGTCGTTGCAATATTGGGGCAGTCGACAAGTTTGGCCCAGGGGATGGACTTGAGAACGTAAGGTACACCGTTGTAAAAGCCTTCATTCCCCGAGAGTGGATACGCAGAATCGATTTGTGAGAAACGCACACCATATTTCTGCATAGTGAGCTTCGTTTTCAGTGGATCCTCCGTGAGCGATATGTGGGGGAAGTATCCAAGACCGTGAATCCACGAGACACCGTCAATGATACCGGGCTCAATAAAGTGAACATCGTTTTTATGAGCCCACTCAAGAGCCTTCTCAAAACTAAATACTGCCGAGTTAAATGCATCAGTATGAAAGCCTATTTTCACAGCAGTTCCTCCTAAGCTATAATGAACGCACGATTTCTTCACGTTCTCTGAAGTATTCAACAGAATCCTTTACCAGCCTGTCCATAACCGATACATCGCAGGGACCGGTAGAGAGAACGTAGGGATCGGGGTATGGACCCAAAGGTTCAAATGTTATGAATCTTCCCTTTTGATTCATACCGACGAGATAAGCCGCCATGATCGCAGTATCGATATCTATTTGCCCCTTACCCGGAGCATCCCTGTTACTGTCGGCTATGTGAAGATTTACGAGCCTTTCACCGCACTTAATGATTGCTTCTCCCACATGCTGTTCTCCGTTAAGCATGTGATATATGTCTCCATTGAGGCAGTTGACCAGTGGATCATCAACCATGTCCAGGTAATCTAGTGCCTCATCAACGGTATGAACCAGACTCACCTCTGCAGATCTTATAGGTTCAATCACCGGCTTCACTCCAGATTCTTTGAAATGGCAAACGCATTGCCTCAATGCTTCTGCACTTCTCTCCATCTCTAACCCGTCAACGGCATCCGGTCTTCCAACGGCGCCAGGGACAACAATAAGATAAGTCCCTCCAAGAAAGGAGATGTAGCTGGAAACTTCGAGAATATAATCTTGTGCTTTCTTCCGAACCTCTTCCAAAGGACTTGAAAGATCTCTCTGGGGCGAGAACATTCCACAGGCACCGGAGACTTTGATCCCCGAGTTTTTGAGCGCTTTTTTCATTGCTTCCTTTGGAATAGATGTATCTCCCTTTATCTCAACATACTCAAATCCGTTTCTTCTGAGTCTTTCAAGAGACTCGTCTATTGGCTCAGTACCGAACATCCAGATACTCCACGAGAGCGACAGCCTTCGTTCGAAGCTTTCCGGCCTTCGCCTTTTCTCTTCAACGAATCTCTTCTTTATCGTTTGGTTTTTCAGAACGAAATTCTGAGGCTTCACGACTTCTCCTCCTTGACAGTTGCCGGCTTTATCTTCTCTTTCTTCCTGTACGAACTTAGGACACTCACGGCAAGAGAGGCGATGATCAAAACACCGAATGTTACGGTCTGGAAGTACGGGTTTACTCTGAGCATGTTTAGGGAATTTGAGATGATTCCCATTAACAATACGCCAAAGAACGTTCCTATTATTCGGCCTTTGCCTCCTGAAAGCGGTGTTCCTCCAATAACTACTGCTCCTATTGCCTTAAGTTCAATTCCGCTGCCGGTAGATGGTTGTGCGGCTCCAATTCTTGATAGAAGAACCATCGATGCTACTCCAATGAACAGACCATTAAGTGCAAATGCTGTCAGCTTTGCTTTGTTCACAGAAATCCCCGATAGGTAAGCTGCCGATTGGTTACTGCCGACAGCGTATGTACGTCTGCCAAGTTTTGTGTATGAGAGCAAGAAGTGCATAACTATGTATGCGGCAATACTGATGAGGAAACTCAGTGGAACGATCTGCCAGAGTCTGAAAGTACCTATGAATTCGAACTGACCGTAGATTGTTTGGAACGTTCCCTTGGTGATCGCGAGAGCAACTCCCTGGAAAACACTGATGAAGGCGAGCGAAGTTATAAATGAAGGCGCTTTGAAAGCTCTAGCGGTGATACCAACAAGAAGACTGTTGAAGACTGCCAAAGCAATTCCCAGAAGGATTGCCAACACATATCCATAACCTGCTTTGATCATCATTGCCATGACCACTGAAGAAAGGCCGATGTTTGCACCTACCGAGATGTCTATCTCGCCAGAGATGATGAGCAAAGTCATCCCGGAAGACACAATACCAAGAACCGCTATCTGCTCGAGAATGTTCATTATGTTGCTTGTTGTAAAGAATCTTGGGTTGACCAATCCGGTTATAACCGCAATAGCAACTTCAGCAACCAAGAGATAGAACCACTGATTCTTCAAGATGGAGCTTCTTCTAGTAAGGGTTCTCTTTCCGTTAGCCGTTGCACCATCCTTACTCATTGTCTTCATTCCCTCCCGCAAACTCTAGACTCCTATGAAACGCTTTATCATATCTTCTTCTTCAATGTCTTTATTCTCTACAATCTCTACCAGTCGCCCATTTCTCATAACCCCGATTCGGTCACTCATCGAAAGCAGTTCAGGCATATCGGATGAGATCATGATTATGCATTTGCCTCGTTCGGCAAGCTCAATTATAAGCTCATAGATCTGCTCTCTTGCTCCGATGTCTACGCCTTTTGTCGGTTCGTCGAATATATAGACATCCGAATCGTCAATCAGCCAGCGACCGATAATAACCTTTTGCTGATTTCCTCCGGAAAGCTCTTCGATCTTTTGCGACTTGTCCTGTGCTGCAACAGAGAGCTTGTTAACAATGTCATCAGTAAGTTTTTCTTCTTCCTTGAGATCGAGAAGAAAGCCCTTGAAATTCTCGCTATGCACAAGAGCCGTATTCTCAACGATATCTCTTCCCCCAAGCATGGCCAGTTTCTTTCTATCCTCAGTAATCAAAGCGATTCCATGTTTGACAGCATCCTGCGGAGACTTTATCTTCAATTTCCTACCCTTTAGAACTATCTCTCCTTCATCGGCCCTGTCCGCTCCAAAGAGAATATTCACCAGTTCACTTCTCCCCGATCCGACCAGTCCCCCAATTCCGAAAACCTCCCCCTTCCTTACTGAGAAACTGACATTGTCGACTACTCCCCAGCTGGTTATGTTTTTCACTTCAAGAGCTACATCGCCAATGTCAACTTTCTTTCTCCTGTAGAACAGAGAGGCATCTCTTCCCACCATTTTCCTGATGATCTCTTCAACGGTTATGCTTTCAATTGAGAAAGTACCCATACTCCTCCCATCCTTAAGGACCGTTACTCTGTCTCCTATTTCGAAGATCTCTTCAAGGTAATGGGATATGTAAACGATACCGATACCGCGATCTCGCAGATTTCTTACAATATCCATGAGAGCCTTCGTTTCGTCCATTCCTAGAGAGCTGGTCGGTTCATCCATTATTAGGACCTTCGCGTCTCTGTAAAGAGCTTTGACAATCTGTAGCATCTGCTTCTGAGAGGCTGAAAGTTCTTCAACCAGAACACTGGTCGGGAGGTGCATCTTCAGAGTCTCTATGATTTCATTCACCTTCTCCGTCTGTCTCTTAGTGTCAACAACAAATGGAAGCCGCCCTGTTAACTCATCGCCGAGATATACATTATCGGAAACGGTAAGAGAGTCTACCAGTTCGGCATCCTGATAGATTGTAGAAATACCCATTTCTATCGACTGGCGCGGAGTTAGGCCCTCAACTTTTTTGCCATCGATCTTGATCAGCCCCGCCTCGGGTGAAATCGCTCCGGAAAGAATCTTGATCAATGTAGATTTTCCGGCCCCATTCTCTCCAACAAGGCAATGGACCTCTCCCGGAAGAAGCTCAAATGATACGTCATCTAGCGCCCTATGATTTCCGTAAATCTTCGTGGCTTTCTCCATTTCGACTATTGGATTTCTCTGCATATCTTCACCCTTATCAAAAGATTATCTAAAAGGGGGGACGAAGAGCTCCGCTCTCATCCCCCCTGGAATCTCGATTCTTTATCAGTAAAGCGAATTGTATTGCGGGAAATACTCTCTTGTCAGATCTATCCAGACTGGATCGACATCCCAGGGAACTACTTTCGTCTTGTCATCTATCGTTTCGGGAGTGATCGGAGTGTTGGGTAGAAGAATCTGCTGATTCAGATCGGTTATGAGTTCCTGAGTGTAAGCATGGAGCGCAAGGAAAGATACGAATCCTTCCCAACCGGGTGAAGTAGAAATTGAGTAATCGATGCTTCCTTCTTTGATAAGCTCAATTCCGTAAGGGGCACCATTTGTTGTGATTACCCTGATCGGGTCATTTAACAAACCTCTTGTCTTCAACATTCTGACAACTGCCGCTGCCATTTCCTCATTGAAGATAAAAAGGTTGGAGAATTCGTAACCGGATTCGATCAAATCCTGGGCCTGATCAACAGCAACAGTCGGAGTGTACTGACCATCTCTGATTGCTACGATCTCGTTCTTTCCCAGTTCTTTAACCTTCGGTTCGAAAGTGTTTCTGAACATCTGAACGGGAACGTGTTCGAAAAGCCCCATGATGCATGCGATATTTTCACCAGGATATTTGTCTGCGATGTAGTTGGCGATATTTACTCCCATTCCCTCCCAGTCAAAGTCAATGCATGCAACGATATCGTCATCTGACTGGAGGACCTGACCAACGTTGTCTGTAACCACCAGAGGTATCCCTGCCTTAGCAGCTTCTCTTGCGGCAATAAAAGCACCATTAGGATTGAAAGAGAAGACACACATACCGTCAACACCCATATTTACCAGAGTGTTGATATTCGTGATCTCTTTCTCTGTATCATAGTCGGAGTTAAGTACGATAACTTCTACCCCGACGAGACTTGCCGCATACTCGAATCCTTCAACGTCCTTTCTGTACCACGTATCGGGTCCCGGAGTTACGTAACCATAGGTAAGTCCTGCAAGAAGCGCTTCTCCTCCAAGAATCACTGCAAGTAGAAGAAGAAGCATTACCGAACGCCTGACATGTCTCATAGCTTTACCTCCTTTTTGGAATAATGAATTGACAAATACTATCAGGGAATGCCCAGAGCAATTATATCAATGACTAGCGTTTTTGAAGAATTCCGCTGATGTCTGCTGTAATTCGACAAAGGACGATTACAGACTTCATTGGACGAATACAGCCAAATATCCTTCTTATCTGAAAAATTATGAGTTCGCCATAAGTTATTCTTTGCTTTGGGCAATAAATTATTCTTGATTGCTTCTTCGGGCTGCCAAGAGGCAGACTCTCATTCTACAGTGATATACCTGTCTTGATCCTTCACTTCAAGTAAGAGGCGGACGGAAGCGGAGATTCAGCCTTTGAATTCTAGCTGGTGAGGCTCGTGCCTTGTTCACTCATAACACTTGTTCAAAGCCGGAGCAATAACTTAGGGGGAAGAAGGATGGAAAGATTTGTCAAGGTTACGGGAGGGAGATTATGGTATGAAGTCAAAGGCAAAGATCTGAAGGCATCCCTTTGCTAACGATTCATGGCGGCCCCGGTGTTCCTCACAACTATCTGGAGACACTCGAGATTCTGGAAGACGAAAGACCCGTGGTATTCTACGATCAGCTCGGTTGCGGGAAATCTGAGAGACCTCCAGATACCTCTCTGTGGAGAATCGAGCGGTTTGTCAAGGAGATAGAGCTTTTGAGAAGTGAGCTAACCTACCCGGAAATTCACCTGCTAGGGCAGTCCTGGGGGACAATTCTTGCCTGCGAATACGCTCTGAAATATCCTCAGACGGTCAGAAGCATGGTTCTCTCCGGACCGGCAATGAGTATTTCAAGATTCGAAAGTGATGCTAGAGGGCTAATGGAAACGCTTTCAGTTGAATCAAAAGAGGCTATTAACAGAGCAGAGAAAAGCGGCAACTTCAACCGAGAAGATTATCAGGAAGCAGTATCGGAGTTCTACGGCAAGTTCGTTTGCAGAATGGAACCCTGGTCCGAATGCATTAATGAGTAGTCGCAGGCATGGGTGAGAAAGTATACAATTATTATGTACGGGCCGAGCGAATTCACAGTAACCGGTGTTATGAAGGGTTACGACTGCAGTTCGCGGCTCGGCGAAATCGGCTGTCCCGTTCTACTGACCTGCGGAGAATACGACGAGGCGACACCCGAGGCAACCGCTTTCTACAGAGAGAAGTTTCCGAACGCTATTATGAGAGTCTTTGAAGAGTCTTCTCATGAACACCATCTCGAAAAAGCCGCTCGAATATATCCAGCAAGTTAGGCAGTTCCTGACACGCGCTGACCAGAACCCTTAACGAAACCAGCCTTCAAAATTGTCACCGCTCTTTTGAGATTGCAGTAGTACAGCCGGAAGGTTCAGTTTTACGGAATCGCAGGTTTGTAGATAATCAGTTCTGTGCCGGCCGGGATACTCCGAACTCTTGTGAGGTCGGGGTTGTATTTCATAATCTCAGAGGTATCGATACGGTACATTTCGGATATCGACCTCAACGTTTCGTTCCACCCTATAGTATGGATAAAGCCCGTCCCCACCGACCAGTTGTTATCTACGGATGCGCTAACGACAAATCTTCCAAGCACATGATCGATGATCACTTCGGAGACCTCGAGCATGACATCCCTAACCACCGGTCTTCTCTCAAACATGCTGTACCCACCGCCACCGCCGGCCCGATAGCTGCTCATAACTACTTCGTACTTTTCATCCATATCGACAGGCTTTCCCTGATACCTGATACTAAGTACTCTCTCACCAACCGGTCTATCCACAGCAATTATGTATTCTATTCCTTCCCACATATCATAATCTTGACTCGTTAGCTTTGGAGTCAACCAACTTTCTGAGATGGATATCTTGTTGTCAGTACAAGTGAAGTATTCTGCGCTCCTTTCCAGGGCGGCTTTGATGTCTGAACCGGATACCTGAATAACCTTCAAAGTGCTTGACATGGGGTAGATCGAGATAAGATCCCGAATTGTTATTGGCCCTGTCTTCCAGCCTGTAATTTCGTCTGTACAAATGGCGGCACACGAGATCGTTGCACCGGTCGCTTCCATCTGAACTCTGTTTATGAACTGAGCAAGAGGATTATCCTTCATCTTAGCTTCAAGCGGATCTTCTATGAAGAAATCTCCAATAGAAAACCCGACCGGTCTTTCAAGCCATTTCTGGACTCTTGTTTCGAAGTCCTTCAAAGCTCCAACGACATAGTCGTCAGGATCATATGAAGCCACAGACACCTGCTCGACCGACTTTTCAACGATCTGCCAGCCGTCTTCTATTTTCTCCAGCTTCAAGTCAACCTTGCCGACAAACCTTCCGAGACTGGACGGTTGAGAGACAACTACTCCGTCTATTATCTCGGCGATAGTCCTATGTTGATGCCCCGTAAGAAGCACATCAATACCCTCGATTGTCTTTACAAGTTCAAAACCCACATTCTCGTCCGTAAGCTCCTCGGTTGGTTCTCCCGTTGTGAGATCTCTTTCAAAGCCTCCGTGATAAGCAACTATAAGTACATCGACTTCATCTCTGAGTTTAGGAACAAGTTCTTCTGCAACGTTCACAGGATTCAGGAATGCAAGCCCGGCGATATGTTCCGGATCCTCCCATCTTGGGATAAGGTTTGTGGTTAGGCCGAGAATCGCAATTCTTACATTCTCGCCTTGTTCTCCAAGAGTTATTATCGAATACGGCTGAAACACATATTCAGCAGAGTCGTCGAAGATAATGTTCGCTGAGAGAAAGGGAAACTCTGCCGAGACCATCGCGTCCTCAAGAGTCCGTGGGCCGTAGCTGAATTCGCAATTTCCTATCGTAGAGGATGTCAAATCGATCAAGTTCATAGCCCTTATAACAGGATTGATACCTGAGTTGTCGATCTTCGCAAAGAAGTACGAAAACGGCGTTCCCTGGATCAGATCACCTGTATCTATAACAAGTGTGTGTGGATTGGTATGTCTGATTTGACTGACGAAAGAAGAGATCCTTGCCAGACCTGCGTCCAAAGAATCACCCGTCACATAATCGACAGGAAAAACGTTCCCATGTATGTCGCTTGTATGGAGAATTGTAAGATGAAAATCCGAAGCAAATGAAAGTACAAGAGAAGAGATAATGAAAAACGAAGCAAGGAGCCTTCGCACCTAAACCCCTCCTTTAGCCTCACGCCTCAAATTGTGCAGCGAGAAAAGAAAGCGGGATGACAGGCATCCCGCAGAGTTCTATCTCTCTTCGAGCTTCGAATCAATCATGAAGATTCCATTCGCGTGGTCTCCGACCATTCTCAGCCTCTTAACTATGTTCCTGAACGTCTTCTCCTCTTCAACCTGTTCAGTGACATACCACTGCAGAAAGTCGTTAGTCGCGTAATCCCCTTCTTCATCGGAAATCGTGACGAGATTGTTGATCCTTGAAGTGATGTATTTCTCATGTTCGAGTCCTTTTTCGAACACATCTAAAATCGACTTGTAGTTAATGGTCGGTTTCTCAATGCCGGGAATCTCGACGGTTGCATCGACATCTTGTAAGTAATTGACTAGTTTCATTGCATGTTCTTCTTCCTCTTTGGCCTGCTTCCACATGAAGTTCTCCGTACCGAAGTATCCGTTCTTGTGTGCCCACGCGGCCATTCCCATGTAGATAAACGCAGACTCGAATTCAGCCTTTATTTGAGCGTTGATCTCCTTTTCCATTCTTGCCGTTATCATAGTTAGCCTCCTTCTCCATTCTGTTTAAACGTCAACAGTTCCTTCATGATATTTTACCACCGCGAAGAGAACTCTCAAAGTATCTTAACGAGTTGGAACCAGCAGTTCACTCTCTGAGCTGTTCTAATAGACTTATACGAAGCAGCCTATTCTTAGTTATTTGCAGCCTTTCGATTTGGAATGGCAATCTCATAAATGTATAATCTCTACATAAGGACGGCCAATTTCTCAACAAAGGGGGTAATAACAGTGAGGAAGATCTTCTTGTTTTTCTCAGTGCTGCTGATTGCAGCGGCGCTGATGGCGGCACCACTGAAAGTTGCTTTTGTCTACGTAGCACCGGTCGGCGACGGTGGTTGGAGCACCATGCACAATGAAGGTAGGCTTCATCTCGAGAGAGTTTTCGGGGATCAGATAGTAACTGATTTTATTGAAAGCGTTCCCGAAGGTGGAGAAGCCGAAACGGTGTTCAAAGGATATGCTCAAAGAGGTTATGATTTGATCTTCGGAACCAGTTTTGGCTACATGGACCCTATGGTAAAAGTATCTCAGTCTTTCCCCAACTCAATCTTCATGCACTGTTCGGGTTATATGACCACTGACAATCTCGGCACATATTTCGGAAGGATGTACGAACCGAGGTTCCTTAGCGGTCTAATCGCAGGGGCAATGACCAAGAGCAACATCATTGGCTACGTTGCTGCCTACCCGATTCCGGAGGTTATTCGAGGAATCAACGCTTTTGCAATGGGCGTTCAGTACGTGAATCCGGATGCAAAGGTTCACGTGGTCTGGTCGAATACTTGGTTTGACCCAGCAAGAGAGAAGGAGGCTGCGGAGTCCCTACTCGATATCGGTGCAGATGTCATAACACAGCATCAAGACTCTCCTGCCCCACAGCAGGCGGCAGAAGATAGAGGCGCGCTTTCAATAGGATACAACAGCGACATGACCGCCTTCGCTCCAAACGCATTCCTCGCAGCCCCTGTATGGAACTGGGGTCCTTTCTACGAGTACGTAGTGAGAAGAGTTATGGACGGTACCTGGACCAATGAGCAGTATTGGGGCGGTATTAAGGACGGAGTAGTCGATATCTTCGTTGGCGACCTAGTACCCCAAGGAGTAGCAAAGCTTGTGATGTCGATGAGAGAGGCGATAATCGAGGGTATTATGCACCCGTTTGACGGACCGGTGTATGACCAGTCTGGAACACTGAGATACGGCAAGGGCGAGAGGCCATCGGATAGTGATCTTCTCAGTATGGACTGGTTTATCAATAACGTTGTAGGTAAAATACAGTGAAAACACTGAGGGGCCTTCTGGCCCCTCAATTTCTTTCTTTGGAGTGATATTTCTTGGCTGATCTTTCAGTTCTCGAAATGAGAAACATCACTAAAGCCTTTCCAGGAATTCTTGCAAACGATAACATTTCGTTCGATCTCCGAAAGGGAGAAGTGCACGCTCTACTTGGAGAAAACGGAGCAGGCAAGACGACCTTAATGAATATCCTTTTCGGAATTTACAAGCCCGATGGTGGAGAGATTCTCGTTGAGGGAGACAGGGCGTCGATCTCTTCACCTCATAATGCGCTGAAGCAGGGAATAGGAATGGTGCAGCAGCATTTTACTGTAGTTCCCTCCTTCACGGTTGCCGAGAATGTTGTTCTCGGCTTGAAAGACATGGGCTTTTTTGTAAAGACAAAATCAGTTGAATCGAGCATAAAGAATCTGGGAGAAAGCTATGGCCTACCCGTGAATCCAAAGGCAAGGGTCTGGACTCTCTCGGTCGGAGAGAAACAGCGAATCGAGATTCTAAAGTTGCTTTATACCGGCGCGAAAGTCATCATTCTTGACGAGCCAACGGCAGTCCTTACTCCTCAAGAGACTGAAGTCTTGTTCAAAGCAATAAGAAAGCTCGTGAGTGAAGGCTCTTCAGTGATCTTCATAAGTCACAAACTTGACGAGGTTCTCCAAATAAGCGACAGGGTTACGGTATTGAGAGGTGGCAGGGTTGTTGGAACTGAAGAGAGAAGTTCAATTGATAGAAGATCTCTCGTAAGAATGATGGTTGGAAGAGACGTTTTGCTGGACTTCGAGAAATCAACAAAGGAACCTGGTACTACTGTTCTGGAAGTTGAAGACTTGACCGTGAAAAATGACAAGAATCTTGAAGCGGTGAAGAGCTTGAGTCTGAACATCCGCTCTGGTGAAATACTAGGCATCGCAGGGGTCGCGGGTAATGGGCAAAGAGAGCTTGCAGAAGCCATTTATGGCCTTAGAAAACCTGTTCACGGTACGATTCGCTTGAACAGCAAGACTCTTCGTCACACCGATGTCGCTCAAAGAATTCGGGCAGGCGTGGCATTTGTTCCCCAGGACAGGAGAGCTCTGGCTACATGTCCCTCGCTGTCAATTACTGAGAACATGTTTATGAAGAACGCCCACACGAAGTACATTCCTCAGTCTCCGTTCAACGTAGATTTTCGTGCAATGCAGAAGGCTACGGAGCGACTCGTAAGCGAGTATTCGATTTCAACTCCGTCGACCAAGACTCAGGCAAGATTTCTTTCCGGAGGAAATCTTCAAAAACTCGTACTCGCGAGAGAGCTGTCAACTAAGCCAACTGTAATCATTGCAGAGCATCCTACAAGAGGTTTAGACGTGGGAGCAATGGAGTTTGTCTATAAATCCCTTCTTGCTCATAAGGATCGAGGAGCGGCTATCCTGCTTCTAGCCGGGGAACTCTACGAGATATTCAGGCTTTCAGATAGAGTTGCTGTGATGTATGAGGGTCAGATAATGGGGTACACACCTCCTGATCCAAAGTATACAGAGGAAATTGGTTTCATGATGGCCGGTTCAAAACAGGAGGAGATCGCGTGAAGTTGAGAATAGAAAAGAGACTCGCCGTTCCCAGATACTCCTCTATCCTTGTACCAATACTCTCAGTGGCCGCTGCGTTGCTGCTGATGGGAATCATTCTGTTGATCTTCTTCTACGGCCGACTTGGAACCTTGTCTCTTGCATTCAAAGAGACGTTTGAAGCATACAGGGAAATGTTGACTTGGCCCTTTGCGAACAGATACGGGATATTCAGTACACTAATGAGGATGGTCCCGCTGGCTTTCGTTGGGCTCGGCCTTTCATTTGCATACAGAATGAAGATATGGAACATAGGAGGTGAAGGCCAGCTCTATATGGGAGCATTGGCCGCTACCTGGGGAGCTCTCTACTTATTCAAAGATGTCACTTCGCCAGTACTTATGATTCTCCTCATTTCAGTTCTAGGAGCGGCAGCGGGTGGCATTTGGGCCTTAATCCCTGCATTAATGAAGGCATTTGCAAAGACCGACGAGATAGTGGTAACTCTCATGCTCAACTATGTCGCAATATTCTGGGTAGATTATCTTGTATACGGACCGTGGAAAGACCCCAAGGGCTACGGGTTCCCCGGGACGGCCCCTTTTCCTCAGCAGGCAAGACTTCCGACTCTCTTCGGCGGCGAATTTCACATTGGCTTTTTCCTGGCAGTCGTGTTGGCGTTCATTCTCTTCTATGTGTACAGAAGGACAAGGTGGGGAATGAACTCAAAAATCGTTGGAGACAATGCTCAAGCTGCCAGATACTCGGGAATCAGCATAATAAAGTACACGATCATTGCGCTCGTTGTTAGCGGAGCGATAGCGGGCTTGGGTGGAGCCATACAAATGATGGGAGTGCAACACAGACTGCAACACGGCTTCTCTCCAGGATACGGATACACTGCGATCATTGTAGCCTGGCTGGCCAAGCTGAACCCGATTGCAATTCTGCTTGTCGCATTTCTCTTCGGAGGGCTACTCGTAGGAAATGATCAGCTTCAGATGTTCTATAAGCTGCCGATGGCTCTCATATCGGTATTTCAGGGGCTGGTACTCTTCAGCCTTCTCGGAGGAGAGGCTATTGCCAAATATAGATTGAGGGTATCGAGAGAGGAGGCAGTCACGAATGAATAATATCGAGTCTTTCATTCTCTCGACACTCAGCGCTACAGTCAGAGCGGGAACTCCTCTACTGTTCGCAGTTCTCGGCACGATCTTCACTGAAAGATCGGGAGTAATGAATCTCGGATTAGAGGGTCTCATGTTGGTCGGAGCCATTGGAGGCTTCGTCGCCTCATATCAGACTTCAAACCTTCTACTTGCTATACTCGTCGCAATGCTTGCAGGAGCAGTTCTCGGCCTTGTTCATGCCTTCTTCACAGTAACTCTCAGAGTGAACCAGATCGTCAGCGGACTCGCCATAACTATGCTGGGAACCGGTCTAAGCGGTTTGTGGGGAAGAGACTACATCGGGGTAATCGCAAAGCGTTTTCAGCCTATAAGAATTCCTGTATTATCGGATATTCCATATTTGGGCCAGATTCTTTTCAGTCACGACCTTCTCGTCTACATAAGTTTTCTGCTTGTTCCCGTCATGTGGTTCTTCATTTACAAAACACGACCCGGACTGACCCTAAGGGCAGTAGGCGAATCTCCCGAAGCCGCAGATGCTAAAGGTATAAATGTATTCGCAGTCAGATACATCTACACTATTCTGGGAGGTTCAATTACAGCAATAGGAGGAGCTTATCTCTCGTTGGCCTATAACTCGATGTGGATCGAAAACATGACGGCCGGCAGGGGGTGGATAGCCATAGCTCTTGTGCTATTCGCAACCTGGGATCCTGTGAAGGCCTTGATAGGTGCATATCTCTTCGGAGGAATAACTGCCCTTGGATTGAGATTACAAGCAGTAGGAGCTCACGTCTCACCCGACTTTCTCAAGATGCTTCCATATTTGCTCACAATTGTCGTTCTCTTTTTCACTTCGACAGATACGCTGAAGAGAAAGGTTGGTGCACCGGCATCACTGGGAGTACCATATTCAAGAGAAGAGAGAACCTAAAGGAAACAATACGTTCGTCTTTACTGTTGATCCGTAACATTGTTTTGTGGTATAAATTTCCTATCAAAGATTTTCGGAGGTTCAAAGTGATGACTCGAGCAGTATTCATAAGTTTTGCATACGCTTATTGGTTTAGGAGGAACGTCCTTTCTTCGGACTCCTCCGGTGTGTGCTTGAGTTAAAATACACTAGAGAGTATAAAAAGAGAGGACGTTGAGAAGCGTCCTCTCTTTTTATTTTAGGAGGGATGTAGAATGAAGCGGGTTCTTGTATGTGTATTACTACTTATTGGAGTTCTTGGTTTGTCAACGCAGACAGTCGGAATTACTTCGATCGTCGAACACCCAGCGCTAGATGCAGTTAGAGACGGAATTATCGATGTACTTGAAGAGAATGGTTTCAAGGATGGAGAGAGTATCGTGATCGATTTTCAGAACGCCCAGGGATCGGTATCAACCGCAGTAACAATAGCAAAACAGTTTGTTTCTCTGAACCCTGCAGTGATGGTTGGAATTGCCACTCCCTCGGCACAGGCGCTGGTGAATGCCTCGAAGACAATTCCAATAGTCTTCAGTGCCGTCACCGACCCAGTTAGTGCCAGTCTAGTTCCTTCATTTGGCAAAAACCCGGGAAATGTAGTTGGGATCAGCGATATGACGCCAGTCAAGACTCAGCTCCAGCTTCTCAAACTGACTCTGCCACAAGTTGAGACGATAGGGATTATCTACAATTCAGGAGAGGCAAACTCTGTAACGATAAGAGAATTTGCGAAAGAGGCTTGTGACGCTCTGGGAATGAGGTTAGTCGATATTACCGGTTCCACAACAGTTGAAATGGTCACCTCTCTTAACGCTCAGATCAAAGACGTTGATGCTATCTACATCGGTACCGACAACACCGCAGCCTCGAGCATCCAGTCGATTTCCAAAGTCGCTCTAAGAGAGAAGATAGCGATAGTCGCGGCTGACATTGACATCGCAAGATCGGGCGGGTTAATCGGTTTCGGATTCAATTACTACCAAATAGGAAGAGCTACTGGAGAACTGGTCGTCCAAATACTGAAGGGCGCTTCCCCTTCAGAACTCGAAACAAAGATCCTTGGTCAGGATTCATTAATCCTTTTCGTAAACACTGACATTGCAGAAGAAATCGGTATTGAGATACCACAGTCTGTTCTTGATCTCGCAAACATCGTTGTAACTAATGGTGTAGAGACGGAAAGGTAAGTCTATGGCGATTCTGGAACAGGGATTGATAATAGGCCTTATGGCCCTGGGAGTTTATATATCTTTCAGAATAGTTGATCTTCCTGACCTTACGACAGATGGATCCTTTGCCCTGGGAGCAGCGGTTGCGGTAAGGGCTCTGGTTTCCGGATTTCCTGCCTGGTTGGCGATAATGCTTGCGGCCGCCACAGGTGCTCTTGCTGGCAGCATAACCGGAACAATTCATAGAAAGCTCAAGATCAACGTTCTATTAGCCGGAATTTTAGTCATGACAATGCTTTACTCAGTAAATCTCAGGGTAATGGGCGGGCCCAATCTCCCTGTTCCTCGAGTCGTTCCTGAAAGGAGCACTCAAAGTTTTGAAGAGATGAGCGGCGGAACTGGTCTTGATGGCCTTTTTGGAGAGCTCGAGATCAATACTGAAAAACGCACAACAAAGACTACTGTTGTTGCAAAGAACATCTTCAACAACGATCTCGACGGATCCGACTTATTGCTCATAGTTCTCATAATTTCTGCTGTGGTTGTAGTTCTTTCGATTGTGCTGAAATCTGATCCTGGGATGACCCTAAGAGCTTTTGGAAGTAATCCCTCGGGGGTGGTTTCTTTCGGTATCTCTCAGAATCTTCTCGCTATTGCGGGGCTTACCGTTGCGAACTGCATTATCGGGCTGAGCGGCGGTCTATTCGCGCTCTACAGCGGTTTCTCTGATGCCACAATCGGTCAGGGAATGGTCGTAACTGGACTGGCATCGGTAATAATGGGCGAGATACTTCTGGGAAGAGTTAAGCTCTTCTATGGTCTTCTCTCACCGATAGTGGGAGGTGTTATTTATCAGACGCTTCTCTCTCTGGCAATGAGATATGGGTACAGAATCGGTTTTCTTGCAAGCGATATGAAACTACTCACAGCAGTCTTTATTATTACTGTAATTGGATTGAGGCAGCTTTCTACTAGCGGAGGAAAACGAAAGGTTAAACAGGAGGTGAAGAGGTTATGGTCGAATTCAAAGATCTGACGGTCGTATACAATGAGGGGATGGAAAACGAAAGAGTTGCCCTAAGAAATGTGAGTCTGTCAATCCCCGAAGGGCAATTTGTCACCATAGTCGGACCCAATGGAGCAGGCAAGTCAACACTTCTGAAAGTAATTCTTGGTGAGGTTCAGCCCACATCGGGTTTATATATAATCGACGATAAGACGATGAATTGCATGAAGCCTCACAGACTTGCTGAGTTCATCGGAAGAGTCTATCAAGACCCAAATACGGGAATATTTCCGGCTCTTACAATAGCCGAGAACCTGATAATTGCATCGAAGAAAGGCAACAGGCCATTCAGGTTCAGTTCTGTCAAAGAAGAGGCGATAACTCTTCTTAGGGATCTCGGGCTTGGACTGGAAGACAGGATGAGAACGAAAGCGGGAGAGCTCTCCGGAGGGCAAAAACAGTCTCTGGCTATGGTAATGGCCATCTTGTCGAAGCCCAGGCTGCTGCTTCTTGACGAACACACGGCTGCGCTTGATCCAGATAGCGCCTCAAGAGTAATGGAACTGACAGCCAGAATCAACAGAGAGTACGAAATAACTATAATCATGATAACTCACAACATGGAAATCGCCAGCTCTTACGGAGAAAGGTTGATGAGATTGATCGATGGTGAAGTTGCAAACGATGGAATAAGAGAGATAATGTCCAGAGCGACTTCAGTTATGTGTTGAGCGGCTCTCGACTCCACCTGTGAAGAGACTCTTCAAGGTGAGCCAGTACGGACCTTTCACATAACCGCTCAAATAATTGATCAACAGTTTACCAGCCGTTTTTCCCTTAAGAAGATCTAGTTTCTCATCAAGATTCGCGTTGAACCTCTTCCTGAAGGCGTCTGCGATCTGCAGATGCCTCGCGATAGGGAAAAGCCTTTCCAGGTATCTTTCGTTTGCGGTCTTTCCCTTGTAACCATCTTCAACAATAGATAGGGCCGCCTGCCTTCCTGAATCAAGTGCAAAGTCAATCCCGGCACCTATCCAGTTATCGATAAGACCTGCGCTATCGCCCGCAAATAACAGACCTCTTTCCAGGTTGTTCAGTTTCAGCACTACCTCACTGTCGAATGTAGGAATAGGAGTTCCCGAAAGTTCAATTTCCACATCAAAGACTCTCTTAATCAGTGTGCTCATTTCTTCATAGGAAGAGACATTTTCACAATCAGGATAAATTCCCCCGCCTACTGAATCATACGACTCGCCAGGAAAACTCCAAAGATAACCGTTGGGGACAAACGTTATGGAGGCATTACCCGTTGGAGAGCTGTATCCGTGATATATGACACTGTAACAAGGAGGTTCCTGACCGACTAACTTTGCCCCGAAAACACCTGCGGAGATTATCACGTAATCCGAACTCAACTCTCTGCCGTCTGTCATTATCACAAAGGCTTCTTTGACTCTCTTGACTTCTCGCACTCTCGAGACAACGAGCCGTCCGTCTCTCTCTAGAATAGATTGCAGAAGGGACTGGTCAAACTCCTTCCTATCGACCTTATTAAAGGTAGGCCTCTTCGAAACCAAGGACACTATGTATTTGAAACTTCCTTCCGACAGAGCATTGACCGATAACTCGCGGGTTTCAAAACCCTGGATCTCCACATCCGGAAATACCTGCCTAAGGACTTTCAGTGCTCTTGGCGTCAGCCCGCCACCACAACCCTTTTCCCTCGGAAAAGTCCGGGAGTCCACAAGGACGAAATCAACGCCCTCTCTCAGCAAAACTCTTGATGCGGCCAAGCCCGCAGGACCAGCTCCAATGACAACAACCTTGCTATGCATCCTTTACCACCGCCTTGAGTCTAATGATGAGTAGCACCACAACGATCTCGAGGAAGATTAGAAACATGATGAAGAGAACGCCTGCCATCATGCCGAATTGATGCCCGAGAAAACCGACGAAGAAATTGGAGATAGCTCCACCTATTGAAGCAGCAACAGTAAACATCCCAATGGCAAAACCTATCCCGTCTTTCATGGTGGATATGAGAATCGCCTGAAGCGTAGGGAATGTTCCCGAAAAACCAAACCCGGCGAAGACCACGGCAATACCGACAGTAACTGGAGAACTAAGCAGTAATGCTGCTCCAAAGGAGACAAATGCAATGCTCACCATAAACAAGAGCGATAACTCGTAACCCAGTCGATCAACGAAAAAGCCTGCAAGCAATCTACCAATGAATATCCCCGTCCAGAGCAGTGCGGGAAAGACACTGGCATATCTCATCTCAATGCCCTTCGTCTCAAAAACAAAACTTGAAAGCCACGACGTAAAACCAATTTCATAACCTACATACAGGAGCACTCCGGCGAGTATTAGCCAGAAGACCTTCTTGGAGAACACTTCCTTCTTGAAGTGGGTTGCCTTCTGATTACTGCCGACAAAAGGAATTCTGAAGAGTAACGGAGCAAAAGCTACAAGAAATGCGCCACCGAAAAGAGCAACGAAGAATGGCTTCCACCAAGAATTATAATCAACAAGAAAAGCTGCAACAATCAATGGCGATATGATCGAACCTAGCGCAAATAGCGAGTGCATCAGATTCAATGCTCCGCCCGGTTTTCTGTAGTTCATTCCGGAAACGCCAATTCCAATCGACGTCTCCATCGTTCCTGTTCCGAAGCTTAGAGCCATACTCCCCAGAAGCAGCAGCCAGAATGACCTCCCGATCGAGAGAACTGTCAAGCCACCTGTAATGATTACTATCCCGCCGGCAAGCAACTTGAATGGACCGAACTTGTTCGAAAAAGCGCTCACAAATACCGCCGACAACATGAAAGCAAGAGTAGGAAGTGAAAGAAGTACTCCTGCTATCTGATGATCAATCCCAAAACTCTTCTCGATTGCCGGCAGCGCACTACCCAGTATTATCGATGTAAATCCAAAGAGAAAAAAACCACATGACGAAATAAGGCTGAAAGCTTTCTTCGTGTCCATGAGAGAATTCTATCACGATGAACGGATTGTTTGAACTAAAGGGAAACTCAAAAAAAGCGCAGCCCGTAAGCTGCGCTTTTGAGGTTTTTTCTTCACATGAAGAACGGAGTTACCGGGAAGAGTGAACCAAACACCAGAGAAACAACAGACATCAGCTTGATAAGAATATCCATCGACGGGCCAACTGTATCCTTGAGAGGATCTCCCACCGTATCGCCAACGACAGCCGCTTCGTGTGTTGGAGTACCTTTTCCGCCGAACTCTCCCGTTTCAATGTACTTCTTTGCGTTGTCCCAGGCTCCGCCGGCGTTTGCGCTAAATATTGCGATCATGATAGCGCTTGAGAGTCCTCCCATCAACAGCCCTGCCACGGCAGATCGGCCAAAGAGAAAGCCGACAATGAATGGAGAAGCGATTGCAACTATTCCTGGGGTAAGCATTCTGCTTACGGCACCTTTGGTTGTTATCTCAATGCATCTCTTATAGTCAGGCACCGCCTCGCCCGTTCTGATGCCAGGAATTTCTTTGAACTGTCTCCTGATCTCAACAATCATAAGGTTTGCGGTATCGGCCACACCCTTGATCAATAGAGATGTGAAGAAGAAGGGCAACATACCTCCAATCAAAATCCCAATTAGAGTGTATGGCTCAACCAGGTTGATCACCGGATTGTTCACAATCTCGTCGGCAGTTCCCGCCGTACCCCAAATATACGATACTATGAGGGCAAGGGCGGCAAAAGCCGCTGAACCAATGGCGAATCCCTTTCCGATTGCCGCTGTCGTATTTCCGACAGAGTCGAGCCTGTCGGTGAGCTTTCTTACCTTAGGATCGAGTTTGGCCATCTGAGCTATTCCACCTGCGTTGTCTGCAACAGGACCATAAGAGTCGACAGAGACGATGTATCCAACAAAAGAAAGCATCCCAAGGGCTGCGATAGCTATTCCGTAAACTCCTGCAGACCAGTAAGCGGCAAGAATTGCAATTGCAAGTGTTATTACCGGCCAAATGGTACTTCCCATTCCAAGAGCAAGACCGCCAGTGATATTTATGGCCACTCCGCTCTGGGTATCCTTTGCAAGCTTTCTAGTCGGCTTATATTCATCCGATGTATAGTATTCACTCAGCTTCGAAATGATTATTCCCGCGATGAGTCCGGCTGCTATTGCAAAAAAGAGTCTCCATCTGGAAACAAACTCAGGATTGATGATGAAGCTGTCCTTAAAGGCATAGTCCGGCGCCGCTACTCCAATCACTATGGCCACGGAGCCCAGAACAAGAGCCCCTGTAAAGAGGTTTCCAAAGCTCAAGCTCTTCTGAGCATCTTTGGTCTTCATATTCGCGACCACAAGCACGCCTATCAAAGAGGATAGTACGCCCGCGGCGGCTATTAGAACAGGCAAGATTATCAGGCCGTAATACTGTGCTTCGGTCATCGTCCCGTGATCCGCGAACTTCATGAAGATCGCCAGAACGATCGCTGAGACTATCGAAGCAACATAAGACTCAAGAATATCCGCACCGAGACCGGCGACATCTCCCACGTTGTCTCCAACGTTATCGGCAATGGTAGCCGGATTTCTTGGATCGTCTTCTTCTATCTGCTCTTCGATTTTCCCCACGAGATCGGCACTCATGTCGGCGGCTTTCGTATACATTCCTCCGCCGACCCTATCGAACAAAGCTATGAGACTGGCTCCTAGAGAGTAAGAGCTAATGATCATGATTCCATCAATATAGGATATCCTGCCGAAAGCTCTGGAGATATCCGTGATGTTCTCAAAAACAAACGAGCTCTTGAAAACAAGCATAACAAGTGCCAGACCGGTAAGTGAGAAACCGGCCACAGCAAGCCCCATAACAGACCCGCTTGAGAAGGCAACTTTGAAAGCGTTCGCTAGACCATGCTCCGCTCCCGCTGCAACTCTCGCATTTGCTCTTGTTGCAGCGTACATCCCAATAACTCCGGCCAGCTCAGAGACGAGCGCGCCAAAGAGCAGCACAACTGGATACTTGAACGACTGGAAGATAATCCCTAGAACTGCGGCCAGTACAATAGCCACAAGGAATATCTTTCTTGCTTCTTCTTCAAGGAATGCAGAGGCACCTTCCTGAACATACTTAGAAAGCTCTTTCATCCTATCATTACCTTGCGAAAAGCTCAGAGTCTTTCGCAACATAATGAAGGCAAAAACGGTTGAGATAATCCCTGCTACAAGTGGAAAGTACAATGAGTTCATTCGTTCTCCCTCCTAGTTGCTACTTTATTGGAACACATTTGACTTAGAAATCCCAACTTACATCCCAACGCTCGAAACAGTCTTTAGGCAACTTTTCCACGAAATCATGTCCGCTTCTGAAGACGTATCTGTTTCCTATCATAGGCCTTGATCTACCACCCTTCTGTTTGAGAATGTAAAGGTAATCCTTTGCTCTTGTAACGGCCACATAAAAAATTCTTTCTTCTTCGCTCAGAGAACCTTCTAGTATCGCCATTGAATTCGGCAGATCACCCGGATTCACGGCCAAAATGAAAACTACGTCCCACTCCAACCCCTTCGCCTGATGCACAGTTGAAAGCACAACCGCCGGTTGTTTTTCAGCAGACTCCCGTTCAATATCGATCTTCTCGCTAACGGCAAGATCCTCAAGAAGATCGGAAATCGACCTGTAGCGACCGGCAATCTCAATAAGCCTCTCAACATCCATCCTTCTTTCTCTCGCGTCCGGGAATTTGTCATCTAGATAGGCACCGTAGAAAACCTCATAAAAACGCCTTACAATCTCCGAAGGAGGTTCTTTTTCATCGAGATCACTGAAAAGGGCAGCCAACTTGTCAAGTTTCACCCTGTTGCTTACATGCGACCCAATTACATCAACCGGTTTGTGACCGTCATTAACTGCTGCGGTTATTCCCTGAATTATTCTAAGAGACGTTGCGCTTCCTACACCGGGAAACAGCCTCAAAGTTCTTCCCCAGGATATTTGATCCAGCGGGTTTTCGATAACCTTCAGTATTGCAAGTATATCTTTAACGTGAGCGGTTTCGGTGAATCTGGGACCCGAGTAAAGGGTGAAATTCATCTTTCTCTTGTCCATCTCCATCTGGAGCTCGAGAGAATGATAGTGTGAACGGTATAGAACGGCTATCTTATCGGGGTTTATACCATCGTCTACGTGTTCCTGGATCTTCTGAGCGACAAAAGAAGCTTCTTCCAGATTGTCCCAGGTCTCTGCAACGACCGGAATCGGTCCGTTCATTCTAACCGCCCGAAGTTGCTTTTCAATGGAGTCTTCGGGAACAATGGAGTTAACTAAATCGACAATCTGTGGGGTTGATCGGTAATTAGTCTGAATCTTAAAGATCTTTGCATCTTTGGTAGCAAGAAAATCATAGACGTTTTCGAACCTTGCTCCCCTGAATGAATATATCGACTGGGCATCGTCTCCGACAACTATCAGGTTTCCGTGAATGGAAGACAACATTTCGACGAGCCTGAACTGCAAAACATTGGTATCCTGAAACTCGTCAACAAGAACCCATCTGAAGCGCTCGGCCTCTTTTCGAAGAATCACGGGATTTTCATTGAACATCTTGAGAGCCTTCAACAGCAGATCGTCATAGTCAACACAGTTCTGAAGTGTCTTTTCTTGAACATACCTCTTCCAGATCTCTTCAATCTCGTCATATGAACCGAGAAACTTCCGATTCTGCCTCGCAATCGACTCTCTCAAAGACGAAAGCACGTTTACCGAATAAGAATAGATGCTTTGAAGAACTCCTGCTGAAGGTAGAGTCGAACTGTTGATACCTTCTCTTTCTTCAAGCAACTCCGCCCTACAATGCTTAATGAGATCTTTCGAATCCTCTCTGTCAAGGATAGTGAAATTCTCTTTCAACTCGGCTGCCTTCGAGTATTTTCTCAAGAAGTAGTTGCACACGTGGTGGAATGTTCCTGAAAGCATTCCCTGGAGGCTTGATCCGCTGGTTCGCCTGGCCCTATCGATCATCTCTCTGGAAGCGGCCCTTGTGAATGTGACGAGAAGAATATTCTGCGGGCTCACCGAATTCGATACTAGATGCGCGATCTTATACGTAATCACACGGGTCTTTCCTGAACCCGGCCCCGCCACTATCAGTGAACGGCCGTTTGATTGGACGACAGCTTTCAGCTGTTCCTCGTCTAGTCCTTCGCTAAGAAATTCGGGAATCTCTGAACTTTTGAGAGTATATTTCTTCATCGACCACAGCGGCCCCCTTCTGCTAAGATTTTACCATAACGATGAAATCGCTTCACTGAGACTCTTTCGATACCCTGGAGGTAACAATGAATGAAGAAAGCGGTGGAATGAAGCAGATAGTTGTCTCTCTCTTGCTGTTGCTCTGTGTGTTTCTGATAGGAATCTTTGGATACTCAATAATCGAAGGATACCATCCTATCGATTCCTTTTTCATGGTAATGATCACGATCTCAACAGTTGGTTACAGCACCCCTACTGACCTGACTGAAGCCGGGAAGGTGTTCACCAGTATAATTATACTTGCGAGCATCACCATCGTTGTTTACGCAGTTTCAAACATAACGGCTTTTCTTGTAGAAGGAAGAGTCAATAAGCTTATCAGGAGGAGAAGGATATTGAAAACAATACAAAAACTGGAAAACCATTTTATTGTAATCGGAGCTGGCGACCTGGGATCAACAATTGCAAATGAGATATCTAAGAGAAACTATGACGTGGTGATTGTTGAGAAGAGAGAAGAAAGGCTCCGTGATCTGACTAAGAAAGAGGGAGGAAAGCTAATATTCATCTCCGGAGATGCCACAGAGGAAGAGACCTTGAAAAGCGCAGGCGTTGACAAGGCACAAGGTTTGCTCGCATGTCTTCCGGACGACGTAGACAACATCTTCGTAGTTCTAACGGCTAGAGGAATGAACAAAAACATGAAGATAATTTCCAAGGTAACCCATGGTGAGAACATCAACAAGTTGAGTTATGCGGGAGCAGACAAAGTAATTCCCATCCAGGAGATTGGAGCGCACAGAATGGTTGCAATGATGCTAAACCCAACGATCACTGGCTTTCTGGATAGTATCTCGCAATCAGGTTCACTGCAGTTGCGTTTTGAAGAAGTCAGAGTGCCGGAAAGCTTCCCCGAAAAAGGGCAGACATTGGAAGCGCTTAGAATACCACAGAAGATAGGCTTGATTATAATTGCAACAGTTACGGGCGGAGTTAGCAAGTTCAATCCAAGTGCTTCGACAGTAGTTAAGCCCGGTGACAGCCTTATGGTCCTCGGAGGGCATGAGCAAGTACTTAAGCTCCAAAGTTTCCTGAAGGGCGATCTAGAGGGCTGATTGCTCAGTGAGCCAATGTGATAGATCTCAAGGAATCAATGGCGCCTTATGAAAAGCGCCCGGCTTATAGAGATCTCCTATCTCTTATAAGATGAAATCATTTTCAGTCATTAGAGCAATTCAAAATAGGAGGAATCGGAATGGCAGACAAAGCGGTACAATATTCGGCAAAAGGCATAGACTTCGCACCGGGAATAGCGGGATTCTCTGCGAAGGCAGTAGAGATCAACTCCCCGTTCTCAGGAAGACCCGAGGCTCACAAGTATCAGCATGACCTATATGTAGTGATTTCGGGAACTGCGAAGGTCAAAACTGGAGTGCTCAACGGTGACATAAAAGAAATCTCCGATGGCGAGTTCAGGAGTGAAGAAATGATTGTCGAAGAAGAACACATTCTCCAAATAGGCGATTCACTGCTGATTCCTACCGGGGTAGGCCACTCGCTAATCGTCGAATCCGGGACCTATTCGCAGTGGGTCTTCAAGATTGAGAAGAAGTGATCTTGCTGATCAATCCTCCTTCAGCTGTCCAAAAGCATGGACCCGTTCACCGATGAGATCAACCGAGAAAGAGCGTTGTCGA